>NZ_JTKZ01000291.1:0-7293 GCF_000799035.1 Delftia sp. ZNC0008 | reverse complement strand
CCGCGTGCCGTTGATGCGCACGCCCTTGCCCGGCTGGATCTCGACCAGGCCCAGGGCCTCCAGCATGGACAGCGCCTCGCGCAGCGAAGCGCGGCTGATGCCCAGCTGCCGGGCCAGCTCGCGCTGCGGCGGCAGCTGGCTGCCGCCGGGGTAGTGGCCGCTCAGGATGTGCTGCTGCAGCGTCTGGGCCATCGAGATCGGAATGCTTTGCATGGGCTGGCGCGGGTGGAGGGTTTTGGCCTGACTGGTCAGACCACGTACCCAGCAGATAGCGAATTGCGTGCCAGATGCAAAAAAAGGAGCGTTGTCCTCAGGCGCTGCAAAGAATCCGGGGCGATGGGGCATCGACAATCCGCCCCGAAGGCGCCGCCAGCGGCCCGCGCTGCCGCGCTTTGGTGCAGTGCCGCATGGCTTTGTGCAGGCCTGCCCCGAATGCGGGCGTAAAACCCGCACTGCAGGCCGCCGCCAGCCGCCGTAGAATCCCGGGCTTTGGCCCGAGGAGCGTTGCAGCGCGGCACCCGCCCATCCGTACACCGGATCGCGTGCCGCGTCAGGCTTGGGCCAGGTGCAGGTTCCCGGCCGGACCGCGCCCACGGTGCCAACGACGCTCACCTGTTGCCATGCCGTTTTTGCAGGTGAGCTTGATGTCGTCCTCTTTCACTCCCCCTCCCATGCGTCTGTCGGGCCTGGAGCCCGTCTCCATCGGCGAGGGCACGCTGTTCGTCAACGTGGGCGAGCGCACCAACGTCACGGGTTCCAAGGCCTTTGCGCGCATGATCCTCAACGAGCAGTACGAGGAAGCGCTGTCCGTGGCACGCCAGCAGGTGGAAAACGGCGCCCAGGTCATCGACGTGAACATGGATGAGGCCATGCTCGACAGCAAGGCCGCCATGGTGCGCTTCCTGAACCTCATCGCCTCCGAGCCCGACATCGCCAAGGTGCCGGTCATGGTGGACAGCTCCAAGTGGGAGGTCATCGAGGCCGGCCTGCGCTGCCTGCAGGGCAAGGGCATCGTCAACTCCATCTCCATGAAGGAAGGCCTGGATGAATTCAAGCGCCAGGCCCGGCTGATCAAGCGCTACGGCGCGGCCGCCGTGGTCATGGCCTTCGACGAGAAGGGCCAGGCCGACACCTACCAGCGCAAGATCGAGATCTGCGAGCGCGCCTACCGCATCCTGGTGGACGAGGTGGGCTTCCCGCCCGAGGACATCGTCTTCGACCCCAACATCTTCGCCGTGGCCACCGGCATCGAGGAGCACGACAACTACGCCGTGGACTTCATCGAGGCCGTGCGCTGGATCAAGCGCAACCTGCCCGGCGCCAAGGTCTCGGGCGGCGTCTCCAACGTGAGCTTCAGCTTCCGCGGCAACGACCCCGTGCGCGAGGCCATCCACACCGTGTTCCTGTACCACGCCATCTCGGCGGGCATGGACATGGGCATCGTCAACGCCGGCATGGTCGGCGTCTATGACGACCTGGAGCCCGAACTGCGCGAGCGCGTGGAAGACGTGGTGCTCAACCGCCGCCCTGACGCTGCGGAACGCCTGCTGGAGATTGCCGACGCCGCCAAGGGCGCCGCCAAGGACGACAGCAAGAAGCTCGAATGGCGCGGCACGCCCGAGAACCCGAAGACCGTGGGCGAGCGCCTGTCGCACGCCCTGGTGCACGGCATCACCGACTTCATCGTCGTCGACACTGAAGAGGCCTACCAGCAGATCGTGGTGCAGGGCGGCGGCCGCCCGCTGCACGTGATCGAAGGTCCGCTCATGGACGGCATGAACATCGTGGGCGACCTGTTCGGCGCCGGCAAGATGTTCCTGCCCCAGGTGGTCAAGTCGGCGCGCGTGATGAAGCAGGCCGTGGCCCACCTCGTGCCCTACATCGAAGAGGAAAAGCGCCAGCAGGAAGCGGCGGGCCTGGACGTGTCCAGCAAGGGCAAGATCGTCATCGCCACCGTCAAGGGCGACGTGCACGACATCGGCAAGAACATCGTCACCGTGGTCCTGCAGTGCAACAACTTCGAGGTCATCAACATGGGCGTGATGGTGCCCTGCCACGAGATCCTGGCCAAGGCCAAGGCCGAGGGCGCGGACATCATCGGCCTGTCGGGCCTGATCACGCCCAGCCTCGAAGAGATGCAGTACGTCGCCGGCGAGATGCACAAGGACGACTACTTCCGCATCAAGAAGATTCCGCTGCTGATCGGCGGCGCCACCTGCTCGCGCGTGCACACCGCCGTCAAGATCGCGCCCAAGTACGAAGGCCCCGTGGTCTACGTGCCCGATGCCTCGCGCAGCGTCAGCGTGGCCCAGAGCCTGCTGGGCGAGAACAAGGGCAACTACCTGGCCGAGATCCAGGCCGACTACGACAAGGTCCGCACCCAGCACGCCAATAAGAAGAAGACGCCGCTGTGGCCGCTGGACAAGGCCCGCGCCAACGCCACGCCCGTGGACTTTTCCCAGGCCCCCGTGGCGCCGCGCGCCCTGGGCCGGCGCGTGTTCCGCAACTTCGACCTGGCCGAGATCGCCGAATACATCGACTGGGGCCCGTTCTTCCAGACCTGGGACCTGGCCGGCCCCTATCCGGCCATCCTCGACGACGAGATCGTGGGCGTGCAGGCCCGCCAGGTGCTGGCCGACGGCCAGGCCATGCTCAGGAAGATCATCGAAGGCCGCTGGCTGCAGGCCAACGGCGCCATCGGCCTGTTCCCTGCCAACCGCGTGGGCGATGACATCGAGTTCTACGCCGACGAGTCCCGCAGCCAGGTGCTGATGACCTGGTACGGCATGCGCCAGCAGACCGAAAAGCAGATGGTGGAAGGCCCGGATGGCCAGCCCGTGATGCGCCCCAGCCGCTGCCTGTCCGACTTCGTGGCCACCAAGGAATCGGGCATCCAGGACTACGCGGGCCTGTTCGCCGTCACGGCCGGCATCGGCGCCGAGAAGAAGGACAAGGAGTTCCAGGACGCGCTGGACGACTACTCCGGCATCATGTTCAAGGCCCTGGCCGACCGCCTGGCCGAGGCCTTCGCCGAATGCCTGCACCAGCGCGTGCGCAAGGACCTGTGGGGCTATGCGCCCGACGAGGACCTCAGCAACGAAGCGCTGATCAAGGAACAGTACAAGGGCGTGCGCCCCGCGCCCGGCTACCCGGCCTGCCCCGACCACAGCGCCAAGACCGACCTGTTCGCCGTGCTCAAGGCCGACGAGATCGGCATGACGCTGACCGAAAGCCTGGCCATGAACCCGGCCTCCAGCGTCAGCGGCTTCTACATCGGCCACCCCGACGCCGTCTACTTCAACGTCGGCGAGATCGGCGAGGACCAGCTCGCCGACATGGCCGCGCGCCGGGGCATGGACATCGAGGAACTGCGCCGGTTGCTGGCGCCGAATCTGGGGTGAGAACGTTTGTCCGCGCGGACTGGTGCCGCGCGTTGCAAGAAAAAAGCCAGGGCGTGCCCTGGCTTTTTTATGGACGCCGCCGCAGCGGCATTCAGCGCTCGATCAGAGCCCGATTTCCTTGTTGTACGCCTTGCGCGCCGCCACGGCCGTGTCCGTGAAGTCGGTGAACACGCCGTCGATGCCCAGGCGGTAGTAGGCCAGGTATTCCTGCACGGGGTCGCCCTTGTACAGGCCGGCCAGGCGGCCCGGCTCGTTGCGGAAGGTGAAGCTGTGCACGATCAGGCCGGCCTTGTGGGCGTCGCGGATCAGGCCCGTGTCCTTGACGGTGTTCACGTCCTTGAGGCCGGCGCCGTCCTTGTAGGGCACGACGGAGTGGGCCAGGACCTGGGGCTTCCAGGGGCCGATGCCGTCGGCATAGGTCTTGATCTCGGCCAGGCCTGCGGGCGTGAGCATGGTGGCGAAGGTGCGCGCGTCGCCGGCCAGGGTCCAGCTGTAGGGGCGGCCGCTGATGAAGGTCCACTCATCGTTGGTGATGTAGACCATGGAGCCGTCGCGCAGATTGAAGTCGTTGCCGTCGATCAGCTGCACGCCCTTGGCCTTCATGCCGGCCTGGCGCAGGTACTTGAGGCTGGCCGGGTCGAAGCTCTGGATGTAGATGGGCGAATCCTTGGCGTTGAGCTTGTTCTGGTCCAGCAGCTTGATCACCGCGTCTTCAAACGGGCGCGAGCCGGGCGCGCCGCAGCCGTTGGCGATCGCCTGCTGGTTGTTCCAGTACGGGTTCTTGGTCTCGGCGTAGACGGGGATGGTGCGGCCCAGGGCCTTGCCCTTGGCGGCGGCGATGTCCAGCACGTCCTGGGCGCTGATCAGGGGCAGCTTGCCGTTCCACTCGGTGGGGCGCTCGCTGCGGTTGTCCAGGATCGTGCCGCCCAGCCAGGTGCGCAGCTCCTGCATCGTGAAGTCGCTGATGGACCAGTCGTTGCGGTGGTCCTCGCCATCGACCACCAGGGCCTTGAGCACGGACTTGGGATCGTTGGCATCGAGCTGGTCGCTCAGGTATTGCGAGGGGCCGTTGGCAGGCACGGCGGGGTACTTCACGTTGACCAGCACGCCGGCCGCAGTGCGCTGGCGGCGCGCCACTTCGGCATTGGTCTTGGCCACGTCGGCCACGTTGGTGCTGTCGCTGAGCCAGGCGTTGTGGCGGGCGACCAGCTGGCAGTCCTTCGTCAGGTGCATGTCGAGTTCGAGCATGTCCGCGCCCGCGTCGGCGGCGGCCTCGTAGGCCATGCGCGTCTGCTCCGGGAACTTGCCCGAGAAGCCGCGGTGGGCGATCACCTGGGGCTGCTTTCCGTCGAGCGTGAGGTAGAACGAGCCGCCGTCGCCGCCGCAGGCCGTGAGGACTGCAGCCGCGCACAGGGACGCGAGCAGGGGAGTGCGGGAAAAGGACATAGGACGTTGGGTCATATCCGAAGCAGTGGTGGGTTGATGAACGGCGCGCAATGCGCCAACTCAGCAGCGTATGCAGTCAGCCGTGTCGGCACCATGACAGTGCGCCCCGTAGGGCCCGGATTGGCGTTTTAGCGACGGTCGGTGGAAATTTGCCGACCCACCGACACAGGGTTATCCCCCGAACAGGGGCGCCAGCGTGGCACGCAGGCGGTCGCCGGCGTCGGGCGCCTCGCTCGGGCGGATCTCCAGCGAACGCTCCACCGTGCCGATGTGCTCCAGCAGCAGGGCCTTGGCGCCCTCGGTGTCGCCGCGCTCCAGGGCCTCGACGATGCGCTCGTGCTCGGCGCAGGACTGGCTGGCGCTGTGGGTGGACTGGAACAATGTGGCCGCCAGCGTGGTGCGCGCCGTGAGGTCGCGCAGGGTGAGCGCCAGCAGCCGGTGCCCCATCTGCTCGGCCAGGCAGACGTGGAAGTCGGCCAGCAGGAAGGCGCGCGTGGCGGCGTCGGCGCCCGCAATGGCCTCCTGCTCCTGGGCGATGTGGCGGCGCAGCTGGCCGATCACGCTTTGCAGGGGGCGCCCGGCCTCGCCCAGGATGCCGGTCTCGATGATGCGGCGCGCCGCGAAGGCGTCCTGCGCCTCCTCGGCCGAGGGCTGGACCACGTACCAGCCGCGCCGGGGCTGCACCTGCACGAAGCCGCGCGCCTGCAGCTGCATCAGCGCCTCGCGCACCATGGTGCGGCTGACCTCGAAGTTGTCGGCCAGCTCCTGCTCCCCCAGCCGTTCACCGGGCGCCAGTTTCTGGGCCAGGATGGCTTCGACGACGCGCTCGGCGATGTGCTGGGGGCTTACAGGTGTCATTGCGTTGCAGGGTGGGCAGGAGTCACGGTTGCGGGGACGGCGGCGGCGCCGGAGGGCTCGGCGTCGGGCCCCTGATTGTCGGCCAGGCCGTCGAGCACGGCATGGGCGCGCTCGCGGTCGATGTCACCTTCCCAGGCCGCGATGGCCACGGTGGCCACGCAGTTGCCGATCAGGTTGCCCAGCGCGCGGGCAATGCCCATGAACCAGTCCACCGACAGCACCAGCACCAGGCCGATGGCGGGTATGGCCGGAATCGCATGCAGCGTGGCCGCCAGCACCACGATGGCCGAGCCCGGCACGCCGTGGGCGCCCTTGGAGGTCACCAGCGCAATCGCCAGGATGGTCAGCAGGTCGGCCATGCCGATGGGCGTGTTCGTGGCCTGGGCGATGAACACGGCCGCCAGCGTGATGTAGATGGAGAAGGCGTCCAGGTTGAACGAGTAGCCCGTGGGAATCACCAGGCCCACGGTGGAGTCGCGCACGCCCAGGTTGCGCAGCTTGGCCATGATCTGGGGCAGCACGCTGTCCGAGGAGGTGGTGGCGAAGACCACCATCAGCTCCTCGCGCAGGTAGCGCAGCAGCTTGATCAGGCTGAAGCCCGAAAAGCGCATCACCAGGCCCAGCACCACGAAGACGAAGAAGATCACCGCCACGTAGAACAGCAGCACCAGCATGCCCAGCTGCTTGAGCGAGCCTATGCCGTACTGGCCCACGGTGAAGGCGATGGCGCCCAGCACGCCCAGCGGCGCCAGCTTGATGAGGATGCCCATGATCTTGAACAGCACGTTCGACAGCGTGTCGATCAGCGCATGCACGGGCGCGCCGCGCTCGCCCAGCATGGTCAGCGCGCAGCCGAACAGCACGGCGAACAGCAGCACCTGCAGCACGTCGCCCGTGGCAAAGGCCTGCACCACGGTGGTGGGGATGAGCTTCATCAGGAAGTCCACCGTGCCGCCGCTGGTCAGCTTGTCGGCGTTGCTGGCATAGGCGCTCATGGCCGAGGCATCGAGCTTGCTCGGGTCCACGTTCATGCCCGCGCCGGGCTGGAACACGAAGGCCAGCACCAGGCCCAGCACCAGGGCGATGGTGGTCAGCACCTCGAAGTAGATCAGCGACTTGACGCCGACCCGGCCCACGCGCTTGAGGTCGCCCGCGCCCGCGATGCCGTGCACCACCACGCAGAACACCAGCACGGGAATGATCATCTTGATGAGCTTGATGAAGCCATCGCCCAGGGGCTTGAGTTTCACGGCCCATTCAGGGGCCAATATTCCGGCGAGCACACCCAGGATGAGTGCGATCACCACCTGTCCGAACAGTGATCTGGCAAAGCGGCGCATAGTCGTCTTTCGCAAGTTGTGGAATCTTGTATGCAAGTGGCTCTGCAACTTGCATGCAAGAATGTAGACAAGCGAAACGCGTGCCAGCAGAGGGTATTCCCTGCGGATTTGCGGCACTCCAGAGAAGTTCAGCCCTGACTTTTTCTGCATGAAATCGGCAGATGCGGGCGGGCCTCCCCGCCGTGGTGCAGGGTGGGGGCCGGCATGCCCGCGCATGGTGCGCGCGGCGTGCGGCAAGGCTGACGCGG
>NZ_JTKZ01000216.1:0-8028 GCF_000799035.1 Delftia sp. ZNC0008 | reverse complement strand
CGGGCGGGTGCACGTCCGCCGCTCAGCAGCATGGCCGCAGGCAGGGTGTCGACCACCTGCGTGCCACGCCCGACCTGGCTGCGCACATAGCCCTCCACCTGCAGCTGCTCATAGGCATGGTTGACGGTGTTGCGCGACACATCCAGCTCGCGGGCCAGGTCGCGCGAGGCCGGCAGGCGGCTGCCCGGCAACAGGGCCCCGCTGTCCACGGCCTGGCGCAGCGCCAGGTACAGGGCCCGGTTCAGGCGGACGCGGTCCCCGCCCAGCCCGCGCCAGTCCATCTGGAGGATGAGGTCCGCGCACACGGAAGGTTTTGCCATGTCTGCCTTGCCTGCGTTGCCTGCGTTGCCTGCCTTGTGGAAGCGATGGTGGCGAACTCGATTGGCACCATCATCTTTTCAAAAGATGGCTCCATTCATGGAACCAATCGCCACTATAACCGTAAGCATTGCAGCCACCTCAACGGAGACCTTCTCATGTCCAGCGCCGCCACCAACGACACCACCAGAGCCTCGTCCGTCAACCAGCAACTCCAGAGCCGGCGCACCGCCGCCATGCCGCGCGGCGTGGGCGTGATGTGCGGCTTCCACGCCGTGCAGGCCGACAACGCCTTGCTGACCGATGCCGAGGGCCGCCAGTACATCGACTTCGCGGCCGGCATTGCCGTGCTCAACACGGGCCACCGCCATCCGCGCGTGGTGCAGGCCGTGCAGCGCCAGCTGGAGTGCTTCACGCACACGGCCTTCCAGATCGTTCCCTATGAAAGCGCCATTGCACTGGCTGAGCGCATCAATGCACTGGCGCCCATCGACGGCCCGGCCAAGACCGCCTTCTTCACCACGGGCGCCGAGGCGGTGGAAAACGCCGTCAAGATCGCCCGCCATGCCACGGGCCGCTCGGCCGTGATCGCCTTCCAGGGCGCCTTCCACGGCCGCACCCAGCTGGGCATGGCGCTGACGGGCAAGGTGGCGCCCTACAAGCAGGGCTTCGGCCCCATGCCGGGCGAAGTCTTCCACGCGCCCTTTCCCAGCGATGTGCAGGGCATCAGCGTGCAGCAGTCGCTGGACGCCATTGCCATGCTGCTCAAGACCTCGGTGGACCCGCAGCGCGTGGCAGCCATCATCGTGGAGCCCGTACAGGGCGAAGGCGGCTTCAACCCCGTGCCTGCCGCGCTGTTCACGGGCCTGCGCCAGCTGTGCGACCAGCACGGCATGCTGCTGATCGCCGACGAGGTGCAGACCGGCTTTGCACGCACGGGCAAGCTGTTTGCCATGGAGCACTACAGCGTGCGGCCCGACCTGATCACCATGGCCAAGAGCCTGGGCGGCGGCCTGCCGATCTCGGGCGTGGTCGGCCGCGCGGCCATCATGGACGCACCCCATCCCGGCGGCCTGGGCGGCACCTACGCCGCCAACCCGCTGGCCGTGGCCTCTGCCCATGCCGTGCTCGATGTGATCGATGAAGAGCGCCTGTGCGAGCGGGCCCTGGCACTGGGCAGCCAGCTGCGCTCGCGCCTGCAGGCATTGCAGACGCAGGATGCCGGCATCGCCGAAGTGCGCGGCCTGGGCTCGATGCTGGCCGTGGAATTCCACATTCCCGGCAGCGGTGCGCCCGACGCGCAGCGCGTGGCCGCCATCGTCCAGCGTGCGCAGCAGCAAGGCCTGCTGCTGCTGACCTGCGGTCTGTACGGCAACGCCATCCGCTTTCTCTATCCGCTGACGATTCCAGAGCCGCTGTTCGGCAAGGCGCTGGACATCATCGCCAACGCCATCACCCAGACCGCGCCCCAGCCGGTCGCGGCCTGAATCCATTCCACAGCCTGAGCCTTCCCGCACCATGAGTCTTTCACTGCAACGCCCCGATCTGTTCCGCCAGGCCTGCCTGCTTGCCCAGGGCTGGCACCCCGTGGGCTCCGGCCCCGCCATCGATGTCTTCAATCCCGCCACCGGCGAACGCCTGGGCCAGGTACCCGCCCTGCAGGCCGGCGAGGCCGAGGCCGCCATTGCCGCCGCACAGCGCGCCCTGCCCGCCTGGGCCGCGCTGACGGGCAAGCAGCGCGCCGGCATCCTGCGCCGCTGGTTCGACCTGATGCTGGCGCACCAGGACGATCTGGCGCGGCTGATGACGCTGGAGCAGGGCAAGCCCCTGGCCGAGGCGCGCGGCGAGATCGCCTATGCGGCCTCCTTCATCGAATGGTTTGCCGAGGAAGGCAAGCGCGTGGACGGCGAGCTGCTGCAGTCGCCCAACGCAGGCCAGCAGCTGCTCACGCTGCGCGAGCCCATTGGCGTGTGCGCCGCCATCACGCCCTGGAATTTCCCGGCCGCCATGATCACGCGCAAGGCCGGCCCGGCGCTGGCCGCCGGCTGCACCATGCTGGTCAAGCCGGCAGAAAGCACGCCCTTCACGGCCCTGGCCCTGGCCGTGCTGGCCGAGGAGGCCGGCATTCCCGCCGGCGTCTTCCAGGTGCTGACCGGCCATCCGCAGGACATCGGCCAGGCACTGACGCAAAGCCCCGTGGTGCGCAAGCTCAGCTTCACGGGCTCCACGGCCACCGGGCGGCTGCTGATGCGCCAGTGCAGCGACACGGTCAAGAAGCTGTCGCTGGAGCTCGGCGGCAATGCACCGTTGATCGTGTTTGACGATGCCGATATCGACCAGGCCGTGGCCGGCATCGTGGCCTCCAAGTTCCGCAACGCCGGCCAGACCTGCGTGTGCGCCAACCGCATCTATGTGCAGGACGGCATCCACGACGAACTGGCCCGCCGCCTGGCCCGTGCCATGGCGGGCTTCAAGGTCGGCAATGGGCTGGAGCCCGGCGTGACCCATGGCCCGCTGATCAACGAGGCGGCCGTGCAGAAGGTGGAAAGCCATGTGGCCGATGCGCTGTCCAAGGGCGCGCGCCTGCTGGCGGGCGGCAGGCGCCCGGTGCCGGGCCAGCTGTTCTTCGAGCCCACGCTGCTGGCCGATGTGAACGACAGCATGCAAGTCTGCGAGGAAGAGACCTTCGGCCCGCTGGCGCCGCTGTTCCGCTTCCATGACGAGGACGAGGTGGTGCGCCGCGCCAACGACACCATCTACGGCCTGGCCGCCTACCTGTTCACCAACGACAACCGCCGCATCTGGCGCGTGTCGCGCGCGCTGGAGTACGGCATGGTGGGCATCAACACCGGCCTGATCTCCAACGAGGTCGCGCCCTTCGGCGGCGTCAAGCAGTCCGGCCTGGGCCGCGAGGGCTCGCGCCACGGCATCGAGGAATACCTGGAGACCAAGTACCTGTGCCTGCAGACGGCATGAGGGTTGCCTGACGTCCGCAATGGCACCCGGCAGGGAAGACGGCATGGGCCTTCGACGGCAGCCTGGCTAGACTGGGCGCCATCAAAGGCCCATCCGATCTGCACCATGGACGCTTCTTCCGCCCGCCTCCCCTCTCCTTCCGAACCGCTGCGCATCGCCGTCATGGGCGCAGGCGCCGTGGGCTGCTATTTCGGCGCACTGCTGGCGCGCGCCGGCCACCAGGTCACGCTGATCGGCCGCCCCGCCCATGTGCAGGCCGTGCAGCAGCATGGCCTGCGGCTGGAGACGGCGGCGCTGGACATCCAGGTGCCCATGCAGGCATCGACCGAGGCCAGCGCCGTGCGCGATGCCGATGTGGTGATGTTCTGCGTCAAGTCCACGGCCACCGAGGAAGCGGCCCGCGAGATGCAGCCGCACCTGGCGCCGGGCACCCTGGTGCTGACCATGCAAAACGGCGTGGACAACGACGAGCGCGTGCGCGCCGTGCTGGGCCCGTCCGTGGCCGTGGCGGACGCCGTGGTCTACGTGGCCACGGCCATGGCCGGCCCCGGCCATGTGCGCCATTTCGGCCGCGGCGAGCTGGTCATTGCGCCGTCTGCACTCAGTGAACAGGTGGCCCTGCAGTTTGGCAAGGCAGGCATTGCCGTGCAGGTATCGCCCGACGTGCGCGGCGCGCTGTGGGCCAAGCTGGTGATCAACTGCGCCTACAACGCGCTGTCGGCGCTGTGCCAGCTGCCCTACGGCCCGCTGGTGCAGTCGCCCGGCGTGACGGACGTGGTGGACGACGTGGTGGCCGAATGCCTGGCCGTGGCCAGGGCCGACGGCGTGGCCCTGCCCGGCGACGTGCCCGCTGCCGTGCGCGGCCTGCCGGCCACCATGCCGGGCCAGTTTTCGTCCACCGCCCAGGACCTGGCGCTGGGCAAGCCCAGCGAAATCGATCACCTCAACGGCTACGTGGTGCGGCGCGGCGAGGCCCTGGGCGTGCCCGTGCCGCTGAACCGCACGCTGCAGGTGCTGGTCAGGCTGGCCCCTTCACGCGTGCAGGCCAGCCAGGAGCCCCTGAACCCGCCTCAGAACTCGTAGTTGGCAGACACCCACAGGCGGCGGCCTTCCTGGTTGTTCGCGTAGCGGTTGCCAAAGATCACGGTGCCCTGGACCTGGCCCGGTACGTTGTAGGGCTGGTAGTCCACGAAATCCTTGTTGAACACGTTGTAGATGGCCGCGTTGATGGTGAACTGCTTGCTCACGCGGTAGCTGCCGCCCAGGTGGAACTGGGTATAGGCCTTGTAGTTGCCCAGCGCGGCCTTGGCGGCCTGGGAGCTGGCGCTGGTGCCGGGGTCACGGTAGCGCTCGCTGCGGTACTCGGCGCGCAGCCACAGGTTCCACTGGGCACCCGGCTCCCAGTTCAGGCGGGCGTTGAGCGCGTGCCTGGGTGTGTCGCTCAGCGGGTTGCCAAGGTTGGGGCCGCTCTTTTGCTCGCTCTTGGTGAAGGTGTAGTTGGCGCTGGCGTTCCAGCCGCGCGCCAGCGGCATGCGCGCACTCAGCTCCAGGCCGCGCGTGACGGCCTCGTCCACGTTGATGGACTGGCCGAAGGCATCCACCAGCGGCCAGTCGCCGAAGCTCACGCAGCCGGGGCGGTTGGGCGCTGCCGCAAAGTCGCAGTTGATCAGGCCCGGGCCGCTGGTGATCTTGTCCTTGAACTCGTTGTTGAACACCGTGGCGCTGCCCGCAAAGCCCGTGGGGCTGTCGAAATAGACGCCCAGTTCGGTGGTGCGGCTGGTTTCGGGCTTGAGGTTGGGGCTGCCCACCAGCGGCAGGCGGCCCTGCTGGCCGAAGCCGTTGATGCCGGGCGCCAGCTGCTCCACGCGCGGCGTCTTGTAGCCGTTGCTGACGCCGCCCTTCACGGTCCACTGCGGCGCGGCATTCCACACGCCGTAGATACGCGGGCTGAGCTTGCCGCCGAAGAGGCTGTGGCGGTCATAGCGCGCGCCCATGGTGAGCTTGAAGGCGTCGGTCAGGCTCCATTCGTCCTCGGCAAACAGGGCCTTCTGCGTGAAGGCGAACTTGTTCGGCGCCACGCCGTCCTTCATCTCGGCATCCCACCACTGGCCGCCCAGCGTGGTCAGGTGGGCACCCCAGGGCAGGACCAGCTTGCTGTCCAGCACCTTGCTTTCCACCTCCAGCGTGCGCGCGGCACCTGGCGTCGCGCCCGGGGTTCCCCGGGGAACGGTCCGGCCGATGGTCTCGGTCCGGTTGACCATGAAGCTGGTGTCCCAGGTTCCGAAGCCGTAGCGACCGGTATGGGCCAGCGTGAGCTGGTCACGGTTGTATTTCTGCTCGGGGCTGTAGCCTCCCGTGCCCAGCGTGCCCAACTGGCCCTGCGAGTTGTCATAGGTCTGGCGGCCCGAGTCCAGGTCCAGCGTGATGTCGTGGTACCTGTTGGGCGTGAGCGCCAGGCGCAGGCCCAGGTTGTTGATCTCGGACTTGACGGGGTTGCCGCCCATGATGGGAACGGCTGGCTGGCCGTTGGCGCCCGCATAGGTGATGTCCGAAGCGGCCCGGCGCTGGGTGCTGCCGCGGATCGACAGGCCCAGCAGGTCCTCCTTGATGGGGCCGCTCAGGTAGAACTTGCCGGACTTGATATCACCGAACTCCGACTCTTGCTGCAGCGTGTAGTCGGCGCTGACGCTGCCCGTCCAGGTCTTGCCGACCTTGCGCGTGATGATGTTGATCACGCCGCCCATGGCGTCGGAGCCGTAGAGCGTGGACATGGGGCCGCGGATGACCTCGATGCGCTCGATGGCGCCGATGGGCGGCATGAAGCTGGTCTGCGTCTCGCCAAAGCCGTTGGGCGTGACATTGCCGGCCGAATTCTGGCGGCGCCCGTCGATCAGCACCAGCGTGTAGTCGCTGGGCATGCCACGGATGCTGATGTTCAGGCCGCCGGTCTTGCCCGCGGGGGCGCCTACGTCGATGCCTTCCACGCTCTCCAGCGCGTCGGTCAGGCTGCCGAAGCGGCCCTTGGCCAGTTCCTCGCGCGGAATGACGGTGATGGAGGCCGGCGCCTCCTTGATGTCCTGCTCGAAGCCCGATGCAGAGACCACGACTTCGCGCAACTCGGTGGCGGCAGCCGCATTGCTTTGCGATGGGGTCTGTGCCGATGCGGCACCCGAAGCACAGATGGCGGCCACCAGGAGGGCCAGAGGGGAAGGACGCGACGGAAGAACGCCGCGCAGATCGCGATACGACATGCAAACACTCCAGAAACGGAAAACGGGCTGTGAGGCCCGTGCAACTCGCTTTGAAATCTTTGGTTATGCGATGGGATGGGGATATGTAACGAAATTATATGAACATTGAGAATCATTTCCATTCTCATGATCACAATAGGATTTATCTGTCGCACGGATGCTACGTTCCTAGGAGCAGAAAGCGCTGACGGCACCAATGCTTGCGCTGGCGCAAGCTGCTCTCACCACCTCAATACACGTCACGCCGGTAGCGGCCGCTGCGCACCAGCTGGTCCATTTGCGCCTCACCCAGCACGGCGTGCAACGCCTGGTCCACGCCCTGGGCCATACCCTGCAGGCTGCCGCACACATAGATGGCTGCGCCCTGCGCCACCCATTGGCGCAGCACATCGCCGGACTGCGCCAGCAGGTCCTGCACATAGGCGCGCGGCGCGCCTTCGCTGCGATCGCGCGAGAAAGCCAGGTCCAGGCGCTGCAGCACGCCGCCCTCGCACCAGGCCTGAAGCTCGTCGCCATAGAGCCGGTCATGCGCGGTATTGCGCTCGCCGAACAGCAGCCAGTTGGGCCCCAGGCCTGCTGCGGCACGCGCACGCAGGTGGCTGCGCAGGCCGGCCAGACCCGTGCCGTTGCCGATCAGCACCAGCGGGCGCTGCAGGTTGTCTTCCAGCCGGAAATTGCGGTGCGCACGCAGCCTCAGGGTGATGGCTGCCCCCAGGGGCGCGCCCTGCGTGAGCCAGCCCGAGGCCAGGCCCGGCGAGCCGTCCTCGCGCCGCGCCTGGCGCACCAGCAGATGCACGCAGCCATCCTGGGCGATGGAGGCGATGGAGTACTCGCGCGGATGCCGCGGGTCCGCAGGAATGCAGACCTGCGCCAGGTCGCCGGACTCCCACAGCGCGGCCTCCGTTGCAGGGGGCTGCAGCTCGATGTGGAACACCGGCTCGCCTGCGCTGCCCGGGTTCATATGCCGGCGCGCGGCCAGCGTCCATTCGCTGAAGACCGGCTGCTCCCATGCCGGCATGTCGCCCAGGCTGCTGATCTGGGTCAGCTGGTGCTGCCAGGCGGTCAGCGCCTGCGGCGCGCCGTTGTCCATTTCAATGCGCTCGAACCAGGGCCTGGCGCCACCGGCGCGCAGCCAGCCGTCCAGCGCGCGGCCAAAGCCGCAGAACTGCGCGTACTGGCGATCACCCAGCGCCAGCAGGCCGTATTGCAGATGGGACAGGCCCTGCGCCTGCGCCATGGAGTGCGCCAGGAACAGGGCTGCGTTGTCGGGCGGATCGCCCTCGCCATAGGTGCTGGCGATGAACAGCGCCCTTTGGGTCTGCGCCAGCAGCTTCACATCAACGGCATCGAGGGCGCACAGATGCACGCTCTCACCGGCCGTATGCAGCAGCCGCGCAGTCTCGCGTGCCAGCTCCTCTGCCTGGCCCGTCTGGCTGGCATAGGCCACAAGCAGGGGGAGCGCGCCCTCGCGCGCCGAGGCCAG
>NZ_JTKZ01000057.1:0-6155 GCF_000799035.1 Delftia sp. ZNC0008 | reverse complement strand
CCGCGTCAAGGCCGTGCTGTGCTTCGGCTTCGAGGCCACGGGTGGCGCTGTTGCAGCAGCGGTGGTGGCAGCGGCCGATGCCTGCTACAGCTATACCCACACCAAGCCCCAGGCCAAGCCTGTGGCGCTCAAGAAGCTGGTGATCGCGGCGACGGGCGCCAGTGCCGCGTCCGGCAAGTCCGGCGACAAGGGCGGGGACAAGGGCGGCATCGCCGCCGCTTTCAAGATCGCCGTGGCCCAGGCCGAAGGCATGGCCCTGGCGCGCGAATGGGCCAATCGCCCGGCCAACCACGCCACTCCCATGCTGCTGGCCGACGCAGCCCGTGCCCTGGCCAAGCTGCCCGGCATCAGCTGCAAGATCCACGGCCCCGCCGAAGTCGCCAAGCTCGGCATGGGCGCCTTCATGGCCGTGGCCCAGGGGTCGGAGCAGCCGCTGCGCTTCATCGAGCTGCACTACAACGGCGGCGCCAAGGGCGCCGCGCCCGTGGTGCTGGTGGGCAAGGGCATTACCTTCGATACCGGCGGCATCTCGCTCAAGCCTGCCGCCGAAATGGACGAAATGAAGTTCGACATGGGCGGTGCCGCCAGCGTGCTGGGCGTGTTCCAGGCGCTGGCCCAGCTGCAGCCTGCCATCAACGTGGTCGGGCTCATTCCGGCCTCCGAGAACATGCCCGGAGGCGCAGCCGTCAAGCCGGGCGACGTGGTCACCAGCATGAGTGGCCAGACCATAGAAATCCTCAACACCGATGCCGAAGGCCGCCTCGTGCTCTGCGATGCGCTGACCTACGCCGCCCGCTTCAAGCCCCGCGCCATGGTGGACATCGCCACGCTGACCGGTGCCTGCGTCATCGCCCTGGGCGGGTTGCGCAGCGGCATGTTCTCGCCCAGCGACGAGCTGGCCCGTGCGCTGGAGCAGGCGGGCGATGCCGCGCTCGACCCGTGCTGGCGCATGCCGCTGGACGAGGAGTATGGCGAAGGCCTCAAGAGCAATTTCGCCGACATGGGCAATGTGGCAGGCCGCGCAGGTGGCGCAGTCACGGCGGCCAAGTTCCTGCAGCGCTTCGTGGGAGACATTCCCTGGGCTCATCTGGACATCGCCGGCACGGCCTGGAAGAGCGGCGCCGCCAAGGGCGGCACGGGCCGCCCCGTGGGCCTGCTGCTGCACTACCTGCTGGCCTGCGTCGATGCCGGCAAGGCGCCCTCCAGGACCGGCGCGCCCAAGTCGGTTGCGGCGCCCAAGGCCGGCTCTGCCAGCCGCCGCAAGGCAGCCGCTGCAGTCCAGCCGGAGCAGGCCTGATGGCATCGCCCCCATCCGCACGGGCCTGCGCGAAAGGAGCGTCGCTTGACTGAAGTGGCGTTCCATTTCAACGCGCCCGACAAGCTGGCCTATGTGTGCCGTCTTGCGCGCAAGGCGCTGCGGCATCGCACGCAACTGGTGGTGCTGGGATCTTCCGCGTCGCTCAAGGCCTTGTCGCCCAGGCTCTGGAGTGTCTCGCCCACCGATTTTCTTGCCCACGCCGTCGAAGGCGATGGGGCCGGCATTGTGGCCTTCTCGCCCATTGTGCTGCTGGAGCGGCTGGACAGCGCGCCGCACCACGACATGCTGGTGAATCTGGGCGGCGATGTGCCAGAAGGATTCGAGCGCTTTGCGCGTGTCGTTGAAGTGGTGTCTGCCACCGATGAGGAGGACCGGCATCTGGCCCGGCTGCGCTGGAAGCACTACATGGCGCAGGGGATTTCCATCAAGCGCCATGACCTGGTCCTCAAGGAGTAAGCCATGAGTGCTCCCTCCAAAACCCCGCCACGCTTTGTTCCCACGCTCACCGATGTCGTGCCGGTCGATGCAGTGCAGTCGCCGGTGGCAGAACCGCCCGCTGTCGCTGCTTCCGAACTGCCGCACAGCGGCGAGACCGATTCCTGGGCGAGCGAAGGCATGCTTGCGCCACGCCGCGGCCTGGTTTCCATGCCCGCGTCCCTGCCGCCGCTGCCCCTGGATCTGCAACCCCAGCGGTCCATGGTCGCCGAGCCTGCGCCGCCTGGACAGGGCCCGCGGCCTGCAGTGCAGCCCGTGCATTCCGACTATCTGCCGCCCATTGCGCCGTCCGTGGAAATGCAGCTGGCCCAGGAGAGCCGTCTGCTCGAAGTGGCCGAAGTTGCCGAACCGGCCGATGTGCCAGAGGTGGCCCCGGCCGCACCGATCGAGGATGCCATTCCTGCCGCGCCGGTGGTGCAGGCCGACGCTGCCACGCAAGGGGTCGAGCCGGATCCGGCATCTGCGGCACCTGGAGCACTTGGGGCATCACCCGCCTGTGCATTGCCCACCATGGAGTCCATCTGGGACAGCCACGCGCAGCAGGTCACTGAGGAGTATCTGGTCCATCGCCTCATGCAGCGCGTGGACCTGGTGCTGGACCAGCGCCTGCGCGATGCCATCGCCACGGTGGTGCAGCAGCAGACGCGATCCATCGTCGTGCGCCTGCGCGAAGAGGTGGAGTCGGTGGTGCGCCAAGCCGTCTACGAGGCCGTGGCCGACGAACTGGCCCACCGGGCGAGTGCCGCACGCGGCGATGCTGTACAGGGCGGGGGGCGTTGATCCATGATCGGGTAGGCGGGTGAAGGGTGAGGTGCCCGCCTAACCCGGCCTTCAGCCTGCGCGTGCCGGGCCTGAGAACACCTCGGGATTGAGGATGTTGCTGGGCTGGCCTGCAGCGAAGTTCACCACATTGTCGAAGGCGGCGCGGAAATACAGCTCATAGCTGTCTTGCTCCACATAGCCGATGTGCGGCGTGCAGATGCAGTTCTCCAGCCGCAGCAGTGCGTGGCCCTGGAGAATGGGCTCGCTCTCGAAGACATCCACGGCCGCCAGGCCAGGGCGGCCACGGTTGAGCGCGCCCAGCAGCGCATCGGCCTCCACCAGTTCGGCGCGCGAGGTGTTCACGAACAGGGCTGTGGGTCTCATGCGCGCCAGATCCTGCGCCGTGACGATGCCGCGTGTGGCCTCATGCAGGCGAAGATGCATGGACAGCACATCGGATTCGGCAAAGAAATCCTCGCGCGAAGCAGCGGCCGAAAAGCCGTCGGCCTGGGCCTTCTGGCGCGAGGACTCGCTGCCCCAGACCAGAACCTTCATGCCGAAGGCATGGCCATAGTGGGCCACCAGCCTGCCAATGCGGCCATACCCCCAGATGCCCAGCGTGCGCCCGTGCAGCACGCTGCCCAGCCCGAAATTGGCGGGCATGGACGCCGCCTTGAACCCCGATTGCTGCCATGCGCCGTGCTTGAGGTTGGCGATGTACTGCGGCAGCCGCCGCGTGGCCGCCATGATCAGCGACCAGGTCAGCTCGGCCGGTGCGATGGGCGAGCCCACGCCCTCGGCAATCGCAACGCCCTGGTCGGTGCAGGCCTGCACATCGATATGGGCGCCGGCCTTGCCGGTCTGCGCGATCAGCTTCAGGCGCGGGAGTTTTTCCAGCAACTGCCGGCTGATCTGCGTGCGTTCGCGGATCAGCACGATGATGTCCGCATCGCGCAACCGCACCGACAGCTGGCCCACACCCTTGACGGTATTGGTGAAGACCTTGGCGTTGAACGGCTCCAGCAGCCGCGCACAGTCCAGCTTGCGTACGGCGTCCTGGTAGTCGTCAAGAATGATGATGTTCATTGCCTGTGAATCTCTCATAAGCCTTTGATTTATCTCTGGGTTGCCGCGCAAGAGGTTGTCGGCAAATGATTTATTCCATTCGTGCGCTTACCTTTGTGCTTCATCTGCACTTGCCTGGACTCGTCTACACTTCATCGCTCGGTATAGGTTTTGTGTAGGTTTTTCCGGCACTCAAGGTATAGCTTCAGATGTTCTTTGACGCGCGTGCAGCCAAGGCCCTAAAGCAGGGCGAACACATTGTCGTACAAGGTTGTCCGGGCCTGAGGCTCGAGGCCTCGGCCAGTACGAAATCATGGACCTATCGTTACAGAAGCTTGGCGGATTCGGCAAAGCTCAAGCAGGTCAAGCTTGGGCAGTGGCCGGCCATGTCTCCCGCTCAGGCCGCAGCCGAATGGCAGGCAGCACGGGACTTGCGTGAACAGGGGCGGGATCCTGCAGACGAGCGCAAGCTGGCGCGCAAGGCAGTGGCGCAACCGGTTGCACAGGTTTACACACTGAGCATGCTGGTTGACGACTATGCCGCACGGTATCTCAGGGTCAATCGTGAGGCCAAGGGCGCCCGCAACATAGAGCAGCGGCTGCGCAATGCGATATCGGGACGCGAGTCGATATCCGTGGCCGAGGTGGGGCGCTCTTTCGTGTACGACGTCATTGAAGGCCTGGCCGACCGCCCCGTGCTGGCCAAGTCCGTGAAGACGGAGATGGCGGCCGCGTGGCGCGTAGGGTTGGAGTCGGGGAAGATCCCTGATGGTCTGCCGAACTGGTGGGCGGAACGCACGTCCCACAAGCTCCGCAGCAAAGGCGCAGTGCGCGATGGCAAGCACAAGGGCACCAGCAAGCGTGTGCTGAGCGGTGCGGAAATCAAGACGCTGATCGGTGGCGAGCTGTCGATGTTCAGCCAGCAGGTTCGGGATTTCCTGACGCTGCAGCTGTGGACATGCACGCGTGGCGGGGAGATCTGCCAGCTGCAGAAGAAGCAATTGTCGGAAGAGGGGGGTGTGCTTTGGTGGACCGTGCCCAAGGAGGCAATGAAGATTCGGCACGTTGAGGTCGCGCATGACCTGCGTGTGCCTTTGTTCGGTCGGGCCGAGCAGATCGTGCGACGTCTGCTGGCGAATGAGGGGCAATGGCTGTTCCCGAGCATCGGGCGCGATGGGGTGCTGAAAGGGCAGACCCAGGCCTACATGCAGACCAAGGTGCACTATCTGCAGCCTTACAGCAAGACGAAGCCCGAGCACCGGCGGGCGCGGCTGACCGTGACGCATTGGTCACCGCATGATCTTCGCCGGACGGGGCGCACCATCCTTGCGTCGATGGGCTGTCCGCATGAGGTTGGAGAGGCGATCCTTGGCCACGTCCTCCCTGGCGTGGCCGGCGACTACAACCTCTACAGGTACGACGCAGAGCGCCGCCAATGGCTGGCAGCGCTCGATGCGAAGTTGGAGGAGTTCATCGGGGCTTAGGGGCGCCGGTGTTCTCTGGTGGCAGCAGCTCAGACGCTGGCCGCCGGGCGGACCAGTCATCGAGCTCCGCGCGCAGCCAGCCCACGCGCCTGGCAGACAGCTGGCGGGGCTGGGGTATCTGGCGCTCACGCACCAGTTGTTCGAAGGAACTGACGCTCAGCGCCACGTAGGCTGCGGCATGCTCGCGGCCGAGCACGGCAGGTGCAAAGTTCAGAGTGATGCTCTTGGACATGGGCGTCCTCAATGAAAAAGGCCCGCGGGTGCGGGCCAGGTGGGTGGTTCGTCGTCGCGGTGTGGCGCGCGCTTGTCGTGCCAGTCGTGTCGCTTCTTGCTGGCCATGATCAGGTCTCCTTGTTGTTGTGGGCACGCTCGCAGAACCGCGTTGTTGCGGCGGCCCGCGCGTGGCGGGCTTGGTGGGAGTGATCAGGCGGCCCGGCGTAGCTGCCAGGCCGTGGACTCGGGGGAGTTGAGCGAGACGATTTGCTCCATGGGCACGGGGCTCACGGAGTTGCCGACCATCTTTACCTGGGCGGTTTTCGTCAGGGGCTTGCCGGAGGCGGTCCGGTCGATGACGTAGCCCGGGGGGAAGTCCTGAGCGTTGTAGAGCTCGCGCGGCACCAGCATTCGCAGCGTGATGTCCACGATCACCCAGGGCTCGCCCTTGAGCCAGACCGTCACGAGCGCCAGGCGGTCGCGCGTGGTGATCGTGGTCATGGGGTCGCGCAGGTCCGCCCACTGGCCTCCGCTTGCGTGGTAGCGCATCAGGAAGGCTGCGCAGCGCAGGGCGCCGGCCTCCTGCTCGGGCGACAGGTGGTACTGGATCAGGGCATGGTGCTCGGCCCCGGCTGTGACCGTGGGCACAGGCTCGCGCATGTCGCGGCCTACGCTGTTGCGGCGCAGCGTGCACAGGTGCGCGGCGATCAGCTGCTGCTGGCTGCCACTTGTGGTCACGGTCGATACGGGGGCGCGCAGGTCGCGGGCCGGCGTGCTGTTGAACCCGCCGTTGGCCTGGACCATGAACGCGGATGCCA
>NZ_JTKZ01000900.1:0-4112 GCF_000799035.1 Delftia sp. ZNC0008 | reverse complement strand
CCGCGTTGGGATTGCGCCCCTGCACCACATCTTCCATGCGGGTTTGGACCGAGCCCAGCGCCTGCGGATGGCTGTAGATGTAGAACTGGTTGGCCGCAATGGCGTCGAAGACCTTCTGCGCCACATCGGTGGCCGTGACCTTGCCCGAACCCACGGCCTTCTCGCTCATGGCCTGGCCGATCTTCTGGCTGGCCGTCAGCGGCTGCGCGGCCAGATGGCTGGGCCGGTTGCGCTCGCTGTGGCTGATGCCCGTGGGCACGAAGAAGGGGCACAGCACGCTGGCGCTGATCTGGTCGGAGACCAGGGCCAGGTCCTGGTACAGCGTCTCGGTCAGGCTGACCACGGCATGCTTGCTGACGTTGTAGATGCCCATGTTGGGAGGCGCCAGCAGCCCGGCCATGCTGGCCGTGTTGACGATGTGGCCCTCGAAGGACGGATCGGCCTTGGCGGCCTCCAGCATCATGGGCGTGAACAGCCGCACGCCGTGGATCACGCCCCAGAGGTTGACGCCCAGCACCCACTGCCAATCTTCCAGCGTGTTCTCCCAGACCAGCCCGCCCGCGCCCACGCCTGCGTTGTTGAACACGAAGTGCGGCGCGCCGAACTGCTGGCGCACCTCGTCGGCCAGGGCCTGCATCTGGGCTGCGTCGGACACATCCACGCGGCGTGCCAGCACACGCACGCCCTGCCCTTCGAACTCGGCGGCAGCCTTGTCCAGCGCCTCCTGCTGCACATCGACCAGCACCAGGTTCATGCCCAGCTTCGCGCCAATGCGCGCGCACTCCAGGCCGAAACCCGAGCCCGCGCCCGTCAGCACGGCCGTCTTGCCCTTGAAGTTCTTGATCATTCCCTTGTCTCCTTGTCTTGTCCTGATGTTCTTGTGGAAGGATTTGGCAATTAACCCTGGCCCGTACACAGCCCTCCCTCCTGGCACTGGCAGAGCCCGCCTCAGGGACACCGAGGAAGGGCCGCCCCGCACCGAGGGTGTCGTCCCCCTCCCTCGCGAAGCGAGTAGAGAGGCGACGTGCCACGGGGGGAAGGCGCGAAGCGACTCAGGGGGTGAGCTTCACAAGCTGCTTTCCGAAGTTCTTGCCCTTGAGCAAGCCCAGGAAGGCCGAGGGTGCGGAGGCAATGCCTTCGGCAATGCTCTCGCGCGGGCGCAGCTTGCCGGTGCCCACCAGGCGGCCCAGTTCCTGCAGCGCCTCGGGCCAGACTTCCATGTGCTCGCTGACGATGAAGCCTTCGATGCGGATGCGGTTGATCAGGATGAGCGCGGGATTGGTCATGGGCAGCGGCGTGCCGTCGTAGCCCGCGATCATTCCGCACAGCGCGATCCGCGCAAAGGCGTTGGTGCGCAGCAGCACGGCGTCGAGGATGTAGCCGCCCACGTTCTCGAAGTAGCCGTCGATGCCCTGCGGGCAGGCGTCCTTGAGCGCCTTGGCCATGGTCTTGGTGTCGGGGTGCTCGCGGTAGTCGATGCAGGCGTCGAAGCCCAGCTCCTCGGTGGCGTAGCGGCACTTCTCGGGGCCGCCCGCAATGCCCACCACGCGGCAGCCGCGCGCCTTGGCCAGGGCCGCGAACGCGCTGCCCACGGCGCCCGTGGCGGCGCTGACCACCACGGTCTCGCCGGCCTTGGGGGCGATGATCTTGACCAGGCCGTACCAGGCCGTCACGCCGGGCATGCCCACGGCGCCCAGGTAGTGCGACAGCGGCACATGGGTGGTGTCCACCTTGCGCAGCATGCCGGGCGCATCGCCATCGACCACGCTGTATTCCTGCCAGCCGCCCATGCCCACGACCTTGTCGCCAACGGCAAACTTGGGATGGCGGCTTTCCACCACCTCGCCCACGGTGCCGCCGATCATGACCTCGCCCAGCGGCTGGGGCTGGGCATAGCTCTTGCTGTCATTCATGCGGCCGCGCATGTAGGGGTCCAGGCTCAGGTAGTGGTGGCGCACCAGCACCTGGCCTTCGGCCAGCGCCGGGGTCTCGGTACTGACAAGGCGGAAATTGCTTTCCACGGCTTCGCCCTCGGGGCGGTTGTCGAGCAGTATCTGCTGGTTCACGGGCATGGGAAAACCTCCGGTGGCATCACAAACAATGGAACCAGTTCCCGGTGCTGCCGGGGCTGGCGTGTGGCATTGGGTATCTGGCAAATTCGCCGTGCGGATCAGTCCGTGGCGAGGGTTGTCTCGGCGGCGGCCGGCTTGGCCACGCGCGGCATGTACTTGAACGTTCCGGTCGCATGGCTGCACAGCCGGCCCGAGGCATCGAACACGCGCGCCTCGGTATAGGCCATGGAACGCGTGCGGTGCAGCACCACGCCCTTGGCCACCAGGGGGCCGCGCGCCGGCTGCATGAAGCTGGTCTTCATCTCTATGGTCACGCAGCCCATGTCGCGCTGCAGGCTGCGCGCGGCCACGGCCATGGTCACGTCCAGCAGGGTCATGGTGGCGCCGCCGTGGGTCACGTCAAAGGTGTTCAGGTGCTCGGGACGCGCCTCGAAGCGCAGTTCGGACTCCCCGTCCTCCATGCGGTGCAGGGTGAAACCCAGGTGGTCGACGAAGGGGATGGGGTGGCCAAAATCCAGCACGAAATTCTCCAGTTCAGATCGCAATGCAGGCGAGCATAAGGGCGCCCGAAGGCAGCATGGCGCGCGGCGGCACGATCTGCGGGAAAAACTGTCACCTCGGCAGCAGCGCCGCCGCGTTCAGCCGCCCACCAGGGCGCTGACGCCGCCGTCCACGGCCATCCACTGGCCCGTGATGTGCTTGCCCGCGTCGCTGGCGTACAGCAGGGTCAGGCCCTTGAGGTCCTCGTCGTCGCCCAGGCGGCGCAGCGGGGCATGGGATTTCATCTCGTCCTCGCCCAGGGTCTCGATCAGCACGCTGGCCATCTTGGTCTTGAAAAAGCCCGGGCAGATGGCGTTGACGGTGATGCCATGCACGCCCCACTCGCCGGCCAGCGCGCGCGTGAAGTTGATGACGGCTCCCTTGGAGGTGTTGTAGGCAATGGTCTTCATGCCCAACGGGTTGCCGCCCAGGCCTGCGATGGAGGCCAGGTTGATGATGCGCCCGGTCTTGCGCGGGATCATGCTGCGCCGCGCGATCTGCTGGCTCAGCAGGAAGTAGCCGCGCACGTTGAGGTTCATCACCTTGTCCCAGGCGGCCACGGGGTGCTCCTCGGCCGGCGCGCCCCAGCTGGCGCCCGCGTTGTTGATGAGGATGTCCACCTGGCCCAGGCGCTCCAGCGTCTCGGCGGCCAGGCGCTCGATATCGGCCTCGTTGGCGCAGTCGGCGGCGATCCAGCGGGCGTCGATGCCGGCGGCCTGCAGCTCGGCAGCGGCTTCCTCCAGGTCGGCGGCCTTGCGCGAACTCAGCATGATCCTGGCGCCCGCCTCGCCCAGCGCATGGGCCATCTGCAGGCCCAGGCCGCGCGAGCCGCCGGTCACCAGGGCCGTCTTGCCGGTGAGGTCGAAAAGTTGCTGCACATTGCGAGTCATTCGTCTGTCTCCTGGTCCGGGTCTTGTGTGCCGGTCATGGGTGGAATGGAGGGCGGCCCTCCCCTGCCGGGACGGCCTGCAGCGGCGATTGTGCAAGCCGCCCCGCCGTGCCGCATGTCACATGCGTGTCCGGCCCGTCAATCCCCGAACAGCGAGCGCGTGCCGCCCCAGGCCGCACCCTCGATCTCCAGCATGCGCAGCTTGGTCAGCGCACCTGCGCCGCCCGAAAAACCGCCCGGCTGGGCGCCGGCGGCCAGCACGCGGTGGCAGGGAATCACGGGCGCGAAGGGGTTGAGGCCCAGCGCCTGTCCCACGGCGCGCGACAGGCCCACCTCGCCCAACTCGCGCGCGATCTCGCCATAGGTGCGCGTATGGCCGGGAGCGATGGCACGCGTCAGCTCGTAGACGCGGCGGTGAAATTCCGACACGCCGTGCCAGTCCAACGCCAGCTCGGCCAGATCCGGCAATGCCTGGCCTGCGGGCAGCATGCGCCGTGCCCGCAGATCGGGCAGCACCGGGCCGTCACGCAACTGCTGCGCGCTGGGCGCGGAAGGCTCCACGGTCCATTCGCCATGGCCCGCCATGAGCACCTGCACGCCGGCGATGGCCT
>NZ_JTKZ01000217.1:0-618 GCF_000799035.1 Delftia sp. ZNC0008 | reverse complement strand
CTGGCTGCAGCGCGCCTTGGCCACGGCCACGCGCAGCCGCTCGGGGAAGATGCCCTGCCCCGCGCAGCCCAGCCGGGCGGCCATGCGCGCGGCGAAGACATGCTCGCTCATCACCGCCAGCTGGTGCTGAATGGCCTGGAACTTGCCGATGGGACGCCCGAACTGCTGGCGGTCATTCGCATACTGCAGCGTGCGCTGGAACACCTCCATGAGCGCGCCCGCCAGCTGCGCCGCCACCAGGCCGGCCTGCAGCGTGCGCAGGTCCAGCCCACCCGGCAGGGCGATATCGGGAGCAGGTGCCGCGCGGACCTGATCGGCGCTCCAGCGCAGGTTCACGTCCAGGCAGAAGGCCGCCGGCTCGGACTGCGCCTGCGCCACGGGCAGCAGGCTCCAGCCCTGCGCATGCTGCACCAGCACGCTGTCCGCCACCGCGCCCAGGCGCGCGGGTTCGCAGTGCAGGCTGCCATCCGGCTGGAGCAGGCCTTGCGCCAACGCGATGGCGCCTGGTGGACGCTCCGCCCCCGCGCCAGCCAGCAGCGCGCGCGCCAGCATGGTCTCGCCCAGCGGCACGGGCAGCGCATGGGCGCCGGCCAGCGACCACACATCGAACAGACGCGG
>NZ_JTKZ01000652.1:0-5420 GCF_000799035.1 Delftia sp. ZNC0008 | reverse complement strand
CCGCGTAGCGCCGGCCACGGCGCCCAAGGCATCCATGCCCGCCTGGCCCCAGGCCCGCATGAGCTTTGGCGATGAGCAAGGCGGCCACAAGGTCAGCAATATGGCGGGGCTGTGGGCCCCCATGCGCGAGTCCGCAGCCGCAACGGTTGCAAGTCCGGCCCAGGCCTTGGCCGCCGAGCAGCCAGCCGTGCTCGCCGTACCCGCTGTGCCCACTGCTGCCCTGGCCCCCGTCAGCTACGCGCCCCCGGCTTACGCGCCGGCCGTCCAGTCCCCGACTGTTGCCGTTGCCGAGCCTGCTCCTGCGGATTTCTCTGCGCCCCGCACATCATCCGCAGCGGCCCCGGCAGCGTCCGACGAGCCCGTCTGGCCCCTGGGCCGCGCCGTCGCCCAGATCCACGGCGTCTACATCCTGGCCGAGAATGCCCAGGGCATGGTCGTGGTGGACATGCATGCGGCGCACGAGCGCATCGTCTACGAGCAGCTCAAGAATGCCGTCAATACGGCAGAACAGATCCCCAGCCAGCCGCTGCTGATTCCCGCCACCTTCGCCGCCACGCCCGAGGAAGTGGCCACGGCCGAGGCCCATGGCGACACGCTGCAGGCGCTGGGCATGGAAGTCTCGCCCTTCTCTCCCAAGACCCTGGCCGTGCGTGCCGTGCCCGCCACCCTGGCCCAGGGCGATGCCGTGGAGCTGGCGCGCAGCGTGCTGGCCGAGCTGGCCCAGCACGACGCCAGCACCGTGGTGCAGCGCGCGCGCAATGAGATCCTGGCCACCATGGCCTGCCACGGCGCCGTGCGCGCCAACCGCCGCCTCACGCTGGACGAGATGAACGCCCTGCTGCGCCAGATGGAAGTCACCGAACGCTCCGACCAATGCAACCACGGCCGCCCCACCTGGCGGCAGATGAGCATGAAGGAGCTGGACGCGCTGTTCCTGCGCGGCCGGTAAACCGCCCCGGCAACACTCAGTCACGCATTTTTGCGAAGGCCGCGAGTTGCTCGTACTTGCGGTCTTCCTCGGCGATCAGGCGCGCCAGGTCCTCGCGGCCCGTGGCCGGCACCATGCCGGCATCTTCCAGGCGCTTGCGCACGGCGGGCTCGGCCAGCGCCTCCTGCAGCGCAGCGGTGATGCGCTGGGCCGTGTCCGCAGGCAGGGCGCGCGGCGCCATCAGCGCAAACCAGCCCACCAATTCATAGCCGCGCAGCGGCGCCAGCTCGGCCATGGCCGGAACCTGGGGCAAGGCGGACAGGCGCTGCGCGCTGGTGACCGCCAGCGGCACGATGCGCCCGCTCTGCAGGAACGGTTGCGCCGCCGTGGGCGAGAGCACGGCCAGGTCCAGGCTGCCGCCCGCCAGGTCGCTGGTCAGCGGCGCCACGCCGCGGTAGGGCACATGGGCGATGGAGATGCCCGCGCGCTGGTTGAGCAGCTCTCCCGCGAAATGCAGGGTCGATCCCACGCCCGAGCTGCCGTAGCTGAGCTTGCCGGGCTGGCGCTTCGCCAGCTCCAGCAGCTCGGCCAGGGTCTTCACGCCCAGGCCGGGGCGTGCGGCCAGGATCAGCGGGCTGGTGGCCACCAGGCCCAGCGGCGTGAAATCGCGGCGCCCGTCATAGCGCTGCGCGGGGTTGACGATGCGCGTGGCCACCAGCTCGTTGCTGGCCCCCACCAGCAGCGTGTAGCCATCGGCCGGTGCCGAGGCCACGCGCTGGGCCGCAATGGCGCCGGCCGCCCCGCCCACGTTGTCCACCACCACCGTGCCGCGCAGCCGCGCGGCCAGCCCATCCCCCACCACGCGGGCGGCCAGGTCCACCGAACCACCGGCCGGGTATCCGACGACCAGCTTCAAGGGCTTGGAGGGGAAGCTGCCCTGAGCAGCGGCCGGCAGGACCAGCCCCAGCGCGGCCGCGCCCAGGAGGCTGCGGCGGCTCAGGACCTGGCGGGCCTCGGAGGAGAGAGGAAATGCAGTGCGCATGGTGGCAATCGCAGGTGAAGTCGTGAAAGGAATCCGGTGCGGGCGCGGCGCCTCAGGCGGCGGACAGAAAGCGCCGGGCCAGCTTCACCCAGTAGGTGGCAGCCAGCGGCAGGATGCGGTCGTTGAAGTCGTAGCCGGGGTTGTGGACCATGCAGCCGCCCGTGCCATGGGTGTCGCCCACGCCGTTGCCCACGATCAGGTAGCTGCCCGGGCATTGTTCGAGCATGAAGGAGAAGTCCTCGCTGCCCGTCAGCGGCTGCAGGCCGGGGATCAGCGCCTGCTCGCCCAGCCAGTCGCGCGCCACCTCGCGGGCGAAGGCCGTGCTGGCCGCATCGTTGACCAGGGCCGGATAGCGCCAGCGGTAGTCCACCACGGCCTCGGCCCCCAGCGTGGCGGCCTGGGCATGGGCCAGCGCGGTGATGCGTTCGCGCAGCAGGGCACGCACCTCGGGCCGGTAGGCGCGCACGGACAGGCGCAGCTCCACCTCGCCAGGGATCACGTTGGGCGCATCGCCGCCATGGATGGCGCCCACGCTGACCACGGCCATGTCGCGGGGATCGACATTGCGCGAGACCACCGTCTGCAGCGCCAGCACCAGGTGGGCCGCCGCCACCACCGGGTCGGCCGACAGGTGCGGGGCCGAGCCATGGCCGCCCTTGCCGCGCACGGTGATGATCACCGTGTCCGACGAGGCCATGAACGAGCCCTCGCGAAAGCCGAACTGCCCCTCGGCAAAGCCCGGCATGTTGTGCAGCGCAAAGATGGCATCGCAGGGGAAGCGCTCGAACAGGCCGTCCTCCACCATCTTGCGGCCGCCGCCCAGGCCCTCCTCGGCCGGCTGGAAGATCAGGTGCAGCGTGCCGTCGAAGCCGCGTGCCTGGGCCAGCTCCCGCGCGGCGGCCAGCAGGATGGCGGTATGGCCGTCGTGCCCGCAGGCATGCATGCGGCCCGCATGGCGGCTGGCGTAGGGCAGGCCGGTCTGCTCGTGGATGGGCAGCGCATCCATATCGGCGCGCAGGCCCAGGCGCCGCGTGCCCGTACCGCAGCGCAGCGTGCCGACCACGCCCGTGCCTCCCAGGCCCCGGCGCACTTCGTAGCCCCAGGAGGCCAGGCGCTCGGCCACCAAGTCGCTGGTGGCGAACTCCTCGAAGGCCAGCTCGGGATGGGCATGCAGGTGATGGCGCAGGGCCACCATCTCGGCCTGCGTGGCACGAATGCCGGCAAGCACCGGATCGGCGGCTTCGGCCGTGGTGGAAACGGGCGGGTCAATGTTCATGCCCGCAGTCTAGGAAGCGTGGGCAGCGGGCGGAAGACCGCCAGCGCCTGCCCTGCCAGGCATTGCCTGTCATCCCCTGAACACCTGCACGCGCCAATCACGGGCATGGCACACATGGCACGAAACCTGCAAGATCGGCCCATGAATTCCCAGCCCCACCCCGATGCCGGTCCCGCCATGAAGCTGCACCAGATGCGCTACCTCGTCGCAGTGGCCGGCTGCGGCAGCGTGCGCGCCGCGTCACGCGCGCTGGGCATCACCCAGTCGGCCATCACCCAGGCCCTGCGCGAACTGGAGGAAGGCCACCGCCTTGCGCTGTTCGAGCGCCAAAGCAGCGGCATCGTCCTCACGCCGGCCGGGCGCACGCTGCTGCGCCATGCCCAGCTGATCACCGGGCAGATGGCCCAGGCCGAGGATGAAATGGCCCGCCTGCGCGACACCTGCGCCGTGGCGCGCCTGTCCGTGGGCGTGACGCCCTGGGTGGGCCAGAGCCTGCTGCCCCATGTGCTGCGCGCCTTCCGCGCCGAACTGCCCCAGGTGCGGCTGGAGCTGTTCGAGGGCCTGTCGGCCGTGGCCCATCCGCGCCTGCGCGAAGGCACGCTGGACCTGCTGATCGGCCGCGTGCCCTCGGGCCCCTCGGGCGGCGACCTGCATGGCACGCCGCTGTTCCGCTACGACGCCACCGTCGTGGCCCGCACGGGCCATCCGCTGGCAGGCGCCCGCTCACTGGCCGAGCTGATGGACTGCGACTGGCTGCTCAACTACACGCCGCCTGAAGAAGACGACCTGGTGCGGCGCCTGTTCCTGCGCCACGGCCTGCCCGTGCCCGTGGGCCACATCCACCTGGTGCATTCGGCATCGCTGCTGCTGCACCTGATCGCGCACAGCGACATGCTCTCGTTGTGCCCCTGGCCGCTGATCGAATCGGGCGTGCCCCAGGGCACCCTGGTGCCGCTGTCCCTGCGCGAGCAGTTCGAGCCCCACACGGTGGGCGTGGTCCAGCGCGGCCACGGCCCCCTGCCCTGGGTGGCCGAGCGCTTCGTGCACCACCTCATGGAGCAGGTCCACGCCTGCCGCCACAGCCCGGACCCGGTGCTGCAGCGCGTGTTCCGCTCCATTGACGTGCTGGCCTGAGGGTGCCTCAGCGCAACGTGGCCTGGGCCACCGGCACGTTCGCCGATTCGCCGGCCGGCACGTCAGCCGGCACATCCCAGCCCCCGCCCAGCGCGCGGATCAGGCCCACGGCGGCCTGGTACTGCGCGGACTTCACCTGCAGCGCCTGGCGGCGGTTGCGCAGCTCGCTGCGGCGCGCATCCAGCAGGTCCAGCTGGCTGACGTAGCCATTGCGGTAGCGCGTGTCCGACAGGCTGGTGGCGCGCTGGGCGGCCACCACGGCCTGGCCCTGCACGGTGGACTGCTCCTGCAGGATGCGGATGGAAGACAGCTGGTCCTCCACCTCCTGGAAGGCCACCAGCGCCTGCTGGCGGTAGGCGGCCAGCGCGGCATCGAGCTGTGCGCCGGCAGCCTGCACGCCGGCCTCGCGCCGGCCGCCGTCGAACAGCGGCAGCGACAGCAGGGCGCCCACGCCCCAGGAGCGCATGGACCACTTGAACAGGTCACCGACCTCGGGCGAGGCGTGGCCGGCCGCGCCGGTCAGCGAGATGCTGGGGAACCATGCCGTCTTCGCCACGCCCACGCGCGACTGCGCGGCGAACACGGCGCGCTGCGCGGCCGAGATGTCGGGCCGGCGCATCAGCACCGTGGCCGGCACGCCGGCTGGGATGGCGGGCAGAGCCGTGGTCCAGGCGCCTTCGCCCAGGCCGAAGCGCGAGGCCGAGTCGCCCACCAGCACTGCCAACGCATGCTCGACCTGGGCGCGCTGGCGGTCCAGCGCCAGCGCGTCCGATTCGGTGGCCGACAGCTCGGCCTGGATGCGCGCCACGTCCAGTTCGGCAATGTCGCCGGCCTGCAGCCTTCGCTCCGACAGGCGCAGCGTGTCGCGGTAGGCCTCCACGGTCTCGCGCATCAGGGCGCGCTCGGCGTCCAGCGCGCGCAGCTGCAGATAGGTCTGCGCGACCTCGGCCTGCACGGCCAGCCGCGTGCTTTGCAGCAGGGCCTCGCGGCCCTCGGCGTCCAGCCGCGATGCGTCGGCCGCCTGGGAAATGCGGCCGAAC
>NZ_JTKZ01000189.1:25371-30471 GCF_000799035.1 Delftia sp. ZNC0008 | reverse complement strand
CCGCGTGCTGCTGGCCCATCTGATGGTGGCCGATGGGCTGGCTGCCGATGTGGCGGCTGCGGCCACGGTGGCTGCCGGCTGGGCACCGGCGCAGATTGCGGCCTACCTGCGCGGCAAGGATGCGCGCGTGCTGCTGCAGACCCTGGTGGCCAAGGGCCTGACGGGCGCGGGACCGATTCCCGACGGCCTGCTGCTGCCCACCGACCCCATGGCCGCGCTGGCTGCGGGCCGATACAACCGCATGCCTGTGATGGCCGGCTACACGGCCGAGGAGGGCAAGCTGTTCGCACCCCTGCTGGCTGCGCTGGGCGGCAAGCCGGGCTTCAGGATCGACGATGCGGCGCGCTTTCGCATGATGCAGTCCTTCGACGCGCAGTCGCCCAACGCGCCGGGCCTGGCCGACATCATCGATGCCGCCTACCTGCCCGTCGATACGCCGGTCACCGGCTACAACGCCCGCATGGCGCAACTGACCCATCTGTTCGCCGATCCCAGCCGCGACCAGTTGCTCAATACGCTGCGCACCCGGCAGGCCGAGGTCTGGAGCTACCGCTTCGACTGGGCGCGCCAGCCCGCGCCCTGGAACACGGTCTACGGTGCGGCCCATGCGTTCGATCTGCCGTTTCTCTTCGGCAACTTCGGGCCATCCGTGTTCTCCCGCGTGACCAACAGCACGGCCAATGCACCGGGGCGGCTGGCGCTGTCGAACGCCATGATGGCCAGCCTCAAGGCCTTCATGCAGACGGGCGACCCGCAGAACGCGGCCCTGGGCCAGACATGGAAGCCCTGGCCGTCCAGCCTGGTCTTCGACGCCGAGCCGGGCGCGACAAGTATCCGGCTGCAGTGAGAGAGCCGATGAGCGGGCAGGTGAGCGAGTAGATGAGCGAGCAGGGGCTTGCCGCGGCAAGCCCCGAGAGATAGCCAACAACAACGAAGGAGACAGGTACCCATGACAGCCAAGACCGTTTTCACACAGGCCTGGCGCTGGCCGCTGGCGGGGGCCATTGCGGCCGCCGCCGTGGGCCTGGCCGCCTGCGGAGGGGGATCGTCCGGCATGCCCGCGCCCATGGGGCCGGGCCAGCAATCGGGCTACATCACCCTGCCGGACGGCAGCAGGATGCGCTACTCGCTGCTGCTGCCCGAGGGACAGGGTCCGTTCCCGCTGCTGGTCGAGTACGACGGCTATATCTCGGGCTCGTACCCCAACATCAGCAGTCCCTGGACCAAGGAAGGCTATGCGGTCATGGGGCTGAACGTGCCGGGCACGGGCTGCTCCACGGGGGAAGACCGGGTGTTTGACGCCAGCGTAGGTGCGGCCGGAGCCTTCGCCATCGAGTGGGCCGGGCGGCAGGCCTGGTCCAACGGCCGCATCGGCATGATCGGCTACTCGTACTCGGGCTACAACCAGCTGTGGGTGGCGGCGCACCGGCCCAAGGGGCTTCTGGCGATCACGCCCAGCAAGAATGTGGGCGATCCCTACCGGGACGTGGGCTATCCGGGCGGCATTGCCAACATCGGTTTTCCGGCGCAGTGGTGGAACGGCTTCCCGCGCATCTGGCGCACGGCCGCCGACCTGGCGGCGAAGAACGGCGGCGACACGGAATGCGCCAAGACCGTGGCCGACAACATCGAGAAGATCAAGCGGCCCGAGCTGGACCTGATCAAGTGGCTGGACAACCCCTATGCCGATGGCCTGTACCTGGAGCGCAGCGCCATGCTGCAAAGCGGCAAGATCAATATCCCCACGCTGGGCACGCAGTCCTGGCAGGACGAGCAGATCGGCCCGCGCTCGGGCTACTACGAGGACACCATTGCGCCCGACAGGATGTGGCTGGTCAGCTCCAACGGCGACCACCACACGAACATCACCTCGGACCATATCGACCAGACGCTGAAGCGCTTTCTGGCGCGCTTCGTCAAGGGCGAGGACAACGGCTTCGACAAGGAGCCGCGCGTGCGCCTGCTGCAGGAGATGCAGACCACGGACGCCAAGGCCCCCAATGGCGGCGCCAAGCTCATGCCCACGGGCGAGGCACGGTTTGACCGGCTGCCTGTCCAGGTCAAGCCCCTGCGCCTGTGGATGCAGCCCGGCCAGGCCCTGGGCGACAGCGCACCCGCCTCAGGCACGGCTTCGTCCAGCTACCGCTATCCGGCCCTGAGTCCGCAGGTGAACAACCCGGCGGCCGAAGGCTGGCCCGCCGTGCCCACTTCGGAAAAGGATGGCCAGCTGGTCTTCACCACGGCGGCCCTGCCGCAGGACCTGAGCTTCTATGGCGAAGGCTCGGCCGACCTTTGGCTCAGCGCCACGGCCGCCAACACCGACATCCAGGTCACCGTGTCCGAGGTGCGGCCGGACGGGCAGGAGATGTTCGTGCAGCGTGGCTGGCTGCGTGCGTCCAAGCGTGCCCTGGACACGGCGCGCTCCACGACGCTGAGGCCGTGGGGCGCGTTCACGCGGGACAAGGACGTGCCCATGGTGTCGGGCAAGCCCGAACTGCTGCGCGTAGAGATCCAGAAATTCGCGCATGTGTTCCGCGCCGGCTCAAGCATTCGCGTGACAGTGGATTCGCCATCGCAGACCGGATACTGGATCTTCGGCAACGACAAGACGCCGTCCACGAACACGCTGTGGCATGACGCAGCGCATGCCTCCAGCATCGTCCTAGGGTATATCCCATACGAGCATGCGAAGACGCTGCCGAGTTGCGACAAGACAATGCGTCAACCATGCCGGAAAAACGATGCGCCTGTCCCTGCGGGGATCGGACCCAGGGCGCCGGCCTGAGCCACCCTCCATGCGGGCAGCGGCATCGCGCACCAGGGCCTTGGCCTTGCGCGAATCCGCGGTCCGCAGTTCACGACGTTCACGAAGTTCAATCACCTTAGGAGCCTATAGATGCTGGGTCTGATGCAAAGCCAACCACTGTTGATCTCGTCGCTGATCGATTTCGCCGACCGCCACCATGGCGATGCGCAGATCGTCTCGCGCAGGGTGGAGGGCGATATCCATCGCTACACGTACCGCGACCTGGCACGGCGCTCGCGCCAGCTGGCGAACACGCTGGACGGCCTGGGCCTGCAGCCTGGCGACCGCGTGGCGTCGCTGGCCTGGAACGGCTACCGCCACATGGAGATGTACTTCGGCGTCAGCGGCTCGGGCCGCGTGCTGCACACGGTCAATCCTCGCCTGCACCCCGACCAGGTGGCGTGGATCATCAATCACGCGGAAGACCGCGTCATGTGCTTTGACCTGACCTTCCTGCCCATCATCCAGGCCGTGCATGCCAAGTGCCCCACGGTGCGCCAGTGGGTGGCGCTGTGCGATGCGGACCGCCTGCCTGCCGACAGCGGCATTCCGGGCCTGGTCAGCTACGAGGCCTGGATTGCCGGCCAGTCCGACCAGTACCAGTGGCCCGAATTCGACGAGAACACGGCCTCCAGCATGTGCTACACCAGCGGCACCACGGGCAACCCGAAGGCGGTGCTCTACAGCCACCGTTCCACCACGCTGCACGCCTACGCGGCCGCGCTGCCCGATGTGATGTGCATATCGGCGCGTGACTCGGTGCTGCCCGTCGTGCCCATGTTCCACGTCAACGCCTGGGGCATTCCCTACTCGGCCGCGCTCACGGGCTGCAAGCTGGTGTTCCCCGGCCCGGCGCTGGACGGCAAGTCGCTGTACGAGCTGATCGAGGCCGAGGGCGTCACCTACGCGGCCGGCGTGCCCACGGTCTGGCAGATGCTGCTGGGCCACATCAGGCCGGGCGGCCTGCGGTTTTCCACGCTCAAGCGCACGGTCATCGGCGGCTCCGCCTGCCCGCCGGCCATGATCACGGCCTTCCAGGACGAGTTCGGCGTGGAGGTGCTGCATGCCTGGGGCATGACCGAGATGAGCCCGCTGGGCACGCTGTGCACGCTCAAGAACAAGCAGCTGCAGCTGCCCAAGGACGAGCAGATGAAGATCCTGCAAAAGCAGGGCCGCGCCATCTACGGCGTGGACATGCGCATCGTGGGCAGCGATGGAACGGACCAGCCCTGGGACGGCAAGAGCTACGGCGACCTGCTGGTGCGCGGCCCCTGGATCGTGGACAGCTACTTCAAGGGCGAAAGCCCGCTCATCAAGGACGCGCAGGGCCGTGGCTGGTTCCCCACGGGTGACGTGGCCACCATCGACCCGGACGGCTTCATGCAGATCACCGACCGCAGCAAGGACGTGATCAAGTCCGGCGGCGAATGGATCAGCTCCATCGACATCGAGAACATCGCCATGGCCCATCCGGCCGTGGCCATGGCCGCCTGCATCGGCATGCCGCATCCCAAGTGGGACGAGCGCCCCATCGTCGCCGTGGCGAAGAGGCCCGGTGCCGAGGTCACGCGCGAGGAACTGCTCAAGTTCTACGAGGGCAAGACCGCCAAGTGGCAGATCCCCGACGACGTGGTCTTCGTCGAGGCCATTCCGCTGGGCGCCACCGGAAAAATGCTCAAGACCCGGCTGCGCGAGCAACTGGCCGGCTATCGGCTGCCGGGGCTGTGAGCCGCTGCGGGCCAGCCGCCGTGCCAGGGCATGCGGGGGCATGTGCTGATAGGGGCGGCCGGTCCGAGTCTCGTCGGCGATAGCCGCTAGGGGCAATCACCGATCGGTGCGGGGCAAGGGGACCATTACCCTGAGCCTCGCCCAGAAACCACCACAAGAGGAGACGCTTCATGAAGTTTGCGATCAAGGCATTGACGGCATCCCTGGCCCTGGCTTGCGCCACGGGCGCCATGGCCCAGAAGGGCGAGACGGTGAAGGTTGCGTGGATCGACCCGCTGTCCGGCCTCATGGCCGCGCTGGGTTCCAACCAGCTCAAGAGCCTGCAGTACATCGCCGAGGAGCTCAACAAGGGCACGGCCTCGGGCGTGAAGTTCGAGATCATCGGCATCGACAACAAACTCAGCCCGCAGGAAACCACGGCGGCCCTGCGCTCGGCCATGGACCAGGGCGTGCGCTACGTCTTCCAGGGCAACGGCTCGGGCCCGGCCCTGGCCATCATGGACGCGCTGGAAAAGCACAACGCGCGCAACAAGGGCAAGGAAGTCGTCTACCTGAACTATGCGGCG
>NZ_JTKZ01000189.1:23895-25361 GCF_000799035.1 Delftia sp. ZNC0008 | reverse complement strand
CCTGACCAACAGCAAGTGCAGCTACTGGCACTTCCGCCTGGATGCGGACACCTCCATGAAGATGGAGGCCCTGACCACGTACATGAAGGACGTGCCCGAGGTCAAGAAGGTCTACCTGATCAACCAGAACTACTCGCATGGCCAGCAGGTCTCCAAGTACGCCAAGGAGATGCTCAAGCGCAAGCGCCCCGATGTGGAGATCGTGGGCGACGACTTCTCGCCGCTGGCCCAGGTGCGCGACTTCGCCCCCTACATCGCCAAGATCAAGCAATCGGGCGCCGACTCGGTGATCACGGGCAACTGGGGCTCGGACCTGGCGCTGCTGATCAAGGCCGCCAGCGACGCGGGCCTGAACAACGTCAAGTTCTACACCTACTACGCCATTGCCACGGGCGCGCCCACGGCCATGGGCGCGGCCGCCGCCGACAAGGTCTACATGGTGGGCTACGGCCACCTGAACCTGCCCGGCCCGCTGGACCGCATCACCAAGGGCTACAAGGCCAAGTTCAACGACGACATGTACACCGGCTCGCTGTACTCGGGCCTGACCATGCTGGACCAGGCCTTCCTGCGCGCCAAGACCACGGACCCGGCCAAGGTGGCGGCCACCATGGAGGGCATGAAGTTCAACAGCCTCAACGGCGAAGTGGAGATGCGCAAGACCGACCACCAGCTGCAGCAGGGCCTGTTCATCTCGCGCTGGGAAAAGGCCGGCGGCAAGTACCCGATGGACTCGGAGAACACCGGCTACACCTTTGTGCCCGTGAAATATTACGAGCCCTATGTGGCCAGTACCCCCACCTCATGCCAGATGAAGCGTCCTTCATGACGCCCAGGCAGGCAGGCTGACTTCGCAAGGGGCGCGAGGCGCCCCTTTCTTTTGCCTGAAATCGGTCAAAACACGGGTTCATGGGCTGATCGATGGCGATCTGTCGCCAATGTGTCCCGGACTGCGGCGAAGTCGCATGCGCGATAGTTTCTAAGGCATTCCCCGAAGGGAAATTGTCATTCAGGCGTTAGTCTGGCGCCAATACAGATATCCGAATCAACCGGAAAAAGGAGACAGAAAAATGAAGTGGATCGTGCATTCGGTGGCCGCCTCGGCCATGCTGGCCTGTGCCTCGGGCGCCTGGGCGCAAAAGGGCGAGACGGTGAAGATCGGCTGGATCGACCCGCTGTCGGGCCTGATGGCCGCCGTGGGCACGAACCAGCTCAAGACCTTCCAGCTGATGGCCGAGGAGTTCAACAAGAAAAATGCCTCGGGCGTGAAGTTCGAGATCATCCCGCTGGACAACAAGCTCAGCCCGCAGGAGACCACGGCCGTGCTGCGCTCGGCCATGGACCAGGGCGCACGCTACGTGGTGCAGGGCAACGGCTCGGGCCCGGCCCTGGCCATCATGGATGCGCTGGAAAAGCACAACGCGCGCAACAAGGGCAAGGAAGTCGTCTACCTCAACTACGCGGCC
>NZ_JTKZ01000189.1:0-23885 GCF_000799035.1 Delftia sp. ZNC0008 | reverse complement strand
CCTGACCAACAGCAAGTGCAGCTACTGGCACTTCCGCCTGGATGCGGACACCTCCATGAAGATGGAAGCGCTGACGACCTATATGAAGGACGTGCCGGAGGTCAAGAAGGTCTACCTGATCAACCAGAACTACTCGCACGGCCAGCAGGTCTCCAAGTACGCCAAGGAAATGCTCAAGGCCAAGCGGCCCGACGTGCAGGTGGTGGGCGATGACTTCGCGCCGCTGGCCCAGGTGCGCGACTTCGCACCCTACATCGCCAAGATCAAGCAATCGGGCGCCGATACGGTGATCACGGGCAACTGGGGCTCTGACCTGTCGCTGCTGCTCAAGGCGGCCAATGACGCGGGCCTGAACAACGTCAAGTTCTACACCTACTACGCCTTCGGCTCGGGCTCGCCCACGGCCATGGGCGCGGCGTCCGACGGCAAGGTCTACACCGTGGGCTACGGCCACTACAACATGGGGGGGGCCATCCAGCCGCTGATGGCCGAGTTCAAGAAGAAGATGAACGACGACCTCACGCAAAGCTCGATCTACCACGTGTTCGCGCTGCTGGATGCGGCCTTTGCCAAGACCGGCGGCACCGACCCCGTCAAGGTGGCCGCCGCGCTGGAGGGCATGAAGCTCAAGAGCTTCAACGGCGAAGTGGAGATGCGCAAGACCGACCACCAGCTGCAGCAGGGCCTGTACATCACGCGCTGGGAAAAGGCCGGCGGCAAGAACCCCTATGACGCCGAGAACACGGGCTACACCTTCGCCCCGGTGAAGTACTACGAGCCCTACGTGGCCAGCACGCCCACGTCCTGCCAGATGAAGCGCCCGTCCTGAGACCGGCACGCACCGCTTCCTGTCCCCAACGCACCGAAACCAAGGCCTTTCGATGACGCTTGAGTTCTTCACCATATCGCTGCTCAACGGCGTGAGCTATGGACTGCTGCTGTTCATGCTCAGCTCGGGGCTGACGCTGATCTTCAGCATGATGGGCGTGCTCAACTTCGCCCACACCAGCTTCTACATGCTGGGCGCGTACTTCGGCTACACGCTCAGCGGCATCATCGGCTTCTGGGGCGCGCTGTTCGTTGCGCCCCTGCTGGTGGGCGCGCTGGGCGCCATGTTCGAGCGCTACAGCCTGCGCCGCGTGCACAAGTACGGCCATGTGCCAGAACTGCTCGTGACCTTCGGCCTGTCCTACCTCATCCTCGAGGTGGTGCAGCTGGTCTGGGGCCGGGGCACCGTGCCCTACGGCCTGCCGCCCGCGCTGCAGGGCCCGCTGTTCACGCTGTACGGCACGCAGTTCCCGCGCTCGCGCTCCTTCGTGATGCTGGTGGCAATGCTGATGCTGGTGGCCGTCTGGCTGCTGCTGACGCGCACGCGCATCGGCCTGGTCATCCAGGCCGCGCTCAAGAACCCCGAGATGGTGGAGGCGCTGGGCCACAACGTGCCGCGCGTGTTCATGATGGTGTTCGGCGGCGGCTGCGCGCTGGCGGGGCTGGCCGGCGTGATCGGCGGCAACACGTATGTGACCGAGCCGGCCATGGCCATGTCGGTCGGCTCCATCATCTTCGTGGTGGTGGTGGTCGGCGGCATGGGCTCGCTGGCAGGGGCCTTCGTGGCCTCGCTGCTGATCGGCGTCGTGCAGACCTTTGCCGTGGCCATCGACTGGTCGCTGGCCAGCCTGCTGGCCTCGCTGGGCAGCCCGGTCGGCGAACAGACCTTCGGCTGGCCGCTGCTCAAGCTCACCATTTCCCAGGTCGCGCCCATCCTGCCCTACCTGTTCCTGGTGCTGATCCTCATCTTCCGGCCCAAGGGCCTCCTGGGCACGCGGGGAGATTGACACCATGTCCTCGATCACCAAAACGACCATGACATCCACTGCCGCAAAAGGCGCTTCGGGCGCTTCAGGGGCTGCGGGCGCGGGGCGCCACTACAGCTTCCAGCCGCTCAACATCGGCCGCATCCTGATCTGGGGCGCCTTCGCCCTGGCGCTGATCGTCGCGCCGCTGGTGTTCACCAGCAGCCTGGCGCTGACCATGCTCAGCCAGATCGGCTACCTCATCATCATCTGCCTGTCCTACAACATCCTGCTGGGGCAGGGCGGCATGCTGAGCTTCGGCCATGCGGTCTACACGGGGCTGGGCTCGTTCATCGCCATCCATGCGATGAACCGGGCCAGCTCCGGCGACTGGGGCATTCCGCTGGTGCTGATTCCCGTCATCGGCGGCCTGGGCGGCATGTTCTTCGCGGCCCTGCTGGGCTATGTGACCACCAAGAAGTCGGGCACCACCTTCGCCATGATCACCATGGGCATCGGCGAGCTGGTGGCGTCCATGGCGCTGATGTTCCCCGAGTTCTTCGGGGGCGAGGGCGGCATCACCACCGACCGCGTCTACGGCAAGCCCTTCTTCGGGCTGACCTTCGGCTCGGGCATGGAGGTGTACTACCTGATCGCCGCCTACTGCTTCGTCTGCACGGCCGCCATGTTCGCCTTCACGGGCACGCCGCTGGGGCGCATGCTCAACGCCGTGCGCGACAACCCCGAGCGCGTGGAGTTCGTGGGCTACAACACGCAGCGCGTGCGCTACTTCGCCTTCATCATCGCGGGCTTCTTCGCGGGCGTGGGCGGGGGGCTTGCGGCCATCAACTTCGAGATCATCACGGCCATGGACAGCGTGAGCGTCATGCGCTCGGGCTCGTACCTGCTGTTCACCTTCCTGGGCGGTGCCACCTTCTTCTTCGGACCCATCATCGGCGCCGTGCTGCTGGTGCTGGCCTCGGTGCTGCTGTCGGAGCTGACCAAGGCCTGGCTGCTGTACCTGGGCCTGGTGTTCCTGCTGATGGTCATGTATGCGCCCGGTGGCGTTGCCAGCCTGATCATGATGAACCTGCGCGTGGCGCGCTTCGGCAAATGGCGCCGGCTGGCCCAGCCCTACCTGGCCATCGCCGCCAGCGCCCTGGTCATGATCGTGGGCGGCGCCGCCATCGTCGAGATGATCTACCACCTGCAGCTCAACGCGGCCCTGGGTTCCCAGGTCTCGTTCATGGGCGTGCAGCTCGATACCAGCTCGGCCTCCACCTGGACTCTGGCCGTTGCCGTCTTCGTCGTGGGCCTGGGCCTGCTGGAAGTGGCCCGGCGCTGGTGCCTGCGGCGCTGGGAGCGTATCCAGGAAGAGATCGAAGAAGCCATCAAGCGCGGGGAGGGCTGAACCATGTCCAGCATTGCAATCGAACGACCAGGCACTGCCGCCCCTGCCGCGACCGGCGAGGCCACCTACGCGCTGGAGCTGCGCGACCTGTACAAGCGCTTCGGCAAGGCCGAGATCATCCGCGGCGCCCAACTGGCCGTGAAGCCGGGCGAGCGCGTGGCCATCATCGGCCCCAACGGCGCGGGCAAGAGCACGCTGTTCAACCTGATCAGCGGCCGCTTCGAGCCCACCAGCGGCCAGGTGCTGCTCAACGGCCAGCGCATCGACGGCAAGAAGCCCTATGAAATCAACCGCATGGGGCTGTCGCGCAGTTTCCAGATCACCAACATCTTTCCCAAGCTCAGCGTGTTCGAGAACCTGCGCTGCAGCGTGCTGTGGAGCCTGGGCTACCGCTACAGCTGCTGGCGCTTCCTGTCCAAGCTGCGCGATGCCAACGCCCGCGCCGATGAGCTGATGGAGATGATCGGCCTGCACAGAAAGCGCGACACGCTGGCGGTGAACCTCACCTATGCCGAGCAGCGCGCGCTGGAGATCGGCATCACCATCGGCGGCGGCGCCGGCGTCATCCTGCTGGACGAACCCACGGCCGGCATGAGCAACAGCGAGACGGCCCACTTCATCCAGCTGATCAAGAAGGTCACCGAAGGCAAGACGCTGCTGACCGTGGAGCACGACATGGGCGTGGTCTTCGGCCTGGCCGACAAGATCGCCGTCGTGGTCTACGGCGAAGTCATCGCCTACGACACGCCCGAGGCCGTGCGTGCCAATCCGCGCGTGCAGGAGGCCTACCTGGGCTCGTCCGTGGCGGATCAACAAGCTGGTGCACATTGAGGAAATGCGGATGCTGAACATCAACAACCTGCATGCCTACTACGGCAAAAGCCATGTGCTGCATGGCGTGGAATTTTCCGTACAGCCCGGCGAGATCGTCGCGCTGCTGGGGCGCAATGGCTCGGGCCGCTCCACCACGGCCAAGGCCATCATGGGACTGGTGCACTGGGAGGGCGCGCTGGAGTGGAAGGGCCAGAGCCTGACTGGCAGAAAGGCCTACGAGATCGCTCACCTGGGCCTGGGCTACGTGCCCGAGAGCCGCGACGTGTTCCCCAATCTCACCGTGCACCAGAACCTGCTGCTGGGACAGAAGGGCAAGGGCCGGGACAGCCGCTGGGGCTTCGACGACATGTACGCCATGTTCCCGCGCCTGAAGGAGCGCCAGCACACCGAGGCCGGTGTGATGTCGGGCGGCGAGCAGCAGATGCTGACCTTGTGCCGCACGCTGATGGGCGACCCGGACCTGATCATCATCGACGAGCCCACCGAGGGCCTGGCTCCCAAGATCGTCGAGCTGGTGGGCGAGTACCTGCAAAAGATCAAGCAGCGCGGCGTGTCCGTGCTGCTGATCGAGCAAAAGCTCACCATTGCCATGAGCATCTCGGACCGAGCCCTGGTCATGGGTCATGGGCGCATCGTCTTCGACGGCACGCCCGACGGGCTGCGCGCCGATCAGAAGGTGCGCAAGGAGTGGCTGGAGGTCTGATGCCGTACAAGGCTGGGCATGCTGCCCGGCAGGCGGCCCGGACCACGGCGCTTGTCCCGCTTGGGACAAACCGCAGTGGCGCCGGCCCGCGTTTTTTTTACAATCAAAATCGCACGATCGTTCTTTTTCTATCGCATAGGGGACAACAGCATGACTGCTGAATACAAAGTGGACGGTGCCATCGCCGTCATCACCTTGAACAATCCGCCGGTCAACGGCCTGGGACTATCCACGCGGCGGGGCATCGTCGAGGGGCTGGACAAGGCCTATTCCGACCCGGCCGTCAAGGCCATCGTCATCACGGGTGCCGGCAAGGCTTTTTCGGGCGGTGCCGATATCAACGAGTTCGGCAAGGAAGAGGCGTATCGCGAGCCGCACCTGGTCTCGCTGATCAACTCCCTGGACCAGGGCAGCAAGCCCGTGGTGGCCGCCATCCATACCGTCTGCATGGGCGGCGGGCTGGAGCTGGCGCTGGGCTGCAACTACCGCGTGGCTGCTCCCGGCACCCTGGTGGCCCTGCCTGAAGTCAAGCTGGGCCTGTTGCCCGGTGCAGGCGGCACGCAGCGCCTGCCGCGCGTGCTGGGCGTGGAGACCGCGCTGAACATGATCGTCAGCGGCGAGCCGGTCAAGAGCGAGCTGCTGGCCTCCATCCCCGGCCAGAAGCTGTTCGACAAGATGGCCGCCTCGCCCGAGTCCCTGCTGGACGAGGCCAAGGCCTTTGCGTTGGAAGTGGCCGACAAGCACGCGGCGGGTGGTCCGCTGCCGCGCGTGCGCGACCTGCCTTGCAAGCATCCTCAGGGCGACGCCTACTTCCAGTTCGCACGCAACATGGTCAAGGGCATGGCCAAGAACTACCCGGCCCCGGCCCGCTGCGTGGACACGGTGGAGAACGCCGCGCGCAAGAAGTTCGACGAAGGCATGGCTCTGGAGCGCGAAGCCTTCATGCAACTGATGTGGTCGCCCGAGTCGCGCGCACTGCGCCACCTGTTCATGGCCGAGCGCGCGGCCTCCAAGATCGCCGACGTGCCCTCGGACACGCCAGTGCGTGACATCAAGACCGTGGGCGTCATCGGTGCCGGCACCATGGGCGGCGGCATCTCCATGAACTTCCTGAACGCGGGCATCCCCGTGACCATTCTGGAGACTAAGCAGGAAGCGCTGGACCGTGGCGTGGCCACCATCCGCAAGAACTACGAAGCCCAGGTCAAGAAGGGCAAGCTCACCCAGGAAAAGTACGACCAGCGCATGGCCCTGCTGAGCACCACGCTGTCGTATGACGCGCTCAAGAACGCCGACCTCATCATCGAGGCCGTGTTCGAGGAGTTGGGCGTCAAGGAAACCGTGTTCAAGCAACTGGACGAGGTGGCCAAGCCTGGTGCCATCCTGGCCTCCAACACCTCCACGCTGGATGTGGACAAGATCGCCGCCTTCACCAAGCGCCCGCAGGACGTGGTGGGCATGCACTTCTTCAGCCCCGCCAACGTGATGAAGCTGCTGGAAGTGGTGCGCGGCAAGCACACCGCCAAGGACGTGCTGGCCACCGTGATGAAGCTGGCCAAGAAGATCAAGAAGACCGCCGTGGTCTCGGGCGTGTGCGACGGCTTCATCGGCAACCGCATGATCGAGCAATACTCGCGCCAGGCCGGATTCCTGCTGGACGAAGGCGCCACGCCCGCCCAGGTGGACAAGGCGATCGAGAAGTTCGGCTTCGCCATGGGCCCGTTCCGCATGGGCGATCTGGCCGGCAACGACATCGGCTGGGCCATCCGCAAGCGCCGCGCCGTCGAGCGCGCCGACATGAAGTACAGCCGCACGGCCGATAAGCTGTGCGAGCTGGGCCGCTTCGGCCAGAAGACCGGTGCGGGCTGGTACGACTACCAGGCGGGCAAGCGCGACGCCATCCCGTCCGAGCTGGTCAACCAGATGATCGAGTCGCATCGCAAGGAGCTGGGCATCACCCCGCGCAAGATCTCCGATGAGGAAATCGTCCAGCGCCTGGTCTTCGCCCTGGTCAACGAAGGCGCCCACATCCTGGAAGACGGCATCGCCGGCAAGTCGGGCGATATCGACATGGTCTACCTGACCGGCTACGGCTTTCCCATCTGGCGCGGCGGCCCCATGCACTACGCGGGCGAGGTCGGGCTGTTCAACGTGGTCCAGGCCATGAACCGCTTCGCCAGGAACCCCAACGACGATGCCCAGTTCTGGCAGCCCGCGCCGCTGCTGGCGAAGCTGGCGGCCGAAGGCAAGCAATTCAGCTGAGACGTGCGGCGCACGAACTTTTTGCGAACCACCGCAAACCCGCCATACAAGGAATATCCATGACATCCGCCGTGATCGTTTCCACCGCCCGCACCCCCCTGGCCAAGAGCTGGAAGGGTGCCTTCAACATGACCCATGGCGCCACGCTGGGCGGCCATGCCGTGCAGCACGCCGTGCAGCGCGCAGGCGTTGACCCCGCCGCCGTCGATGACGTGATCATGGGCTGCGCCAACCCCGAAGGCGCCACCGGCATGAACATCGCGCGCCAGATCGCGCTCAAGGCCGGCCTGCCCATCACCGCGTCGGGCATGACCATCAACCGCTTCTGCTCCTCGGGCCTGCAGACCATTGCCACCGCATCGCAGCGCATCATCGCGGGCGAGGGCGATGTCTACGTGGCCGGCGGCGTGGAATCCATCTCCTGCGTGCAGCAGGAAATGAACCTGCACATGATCCAGGACCTGGCCCTGGCCAAGCAAAAGCCCGAGATCTACTGGAGCATGCTGCAGACCGCCGAACAGGTCGCCAAGCGCTACGGCATCGGCCGTGACGCCATGGACGAATACGGCGCCGCCAGCCAGCAAAAGGCCTGCGCGGCCCAGGCCGCCGGCCTGCTGGATGCCGAGATCGCCCCCATCACCGTGACCATGGGCGTGGCCGACAAGGTGCGCGGCCTGATCACCAAGGAAGTGACCTGCAGCAAGGACGAGGGCGTGCGCGAGGGCACGACCAAGGAAGGCATCTCGGGCATCCGCCCCGCGCTGCCGGGCGGTGTGATCTCGGCCGGCAATGCCAGCCAGTTCTCCGACGGCGCAGGCGCCTGCGTGGTGGTGAGCGAGGACTATGCATCGCGCAACAACCTCAAGCCCATCGGCCGCTTCCTGGGCTTTGCCGTCGCCGGCTGCGAGCCTGACGAAATGGGCATCGGCCCCGTCTTCGCCGTGCCCAAGGTGCTCAAGAAGCTGGGCCTGACGGTGCAGGACATCGACCTGTGGGAGCTCAATGAAGCCTTTGCCGTGCAGGTGCTGTACTGCCGGGACAAGCTGGGCATCCCCAACGATCGCCTCAATGTCAACGGCGGCGCCATTGCCCTGGGTCATCCCTATGGCGTGTCGGGTCAGCGCCTGACGGGCCATGCCCTGATCGAAGGCAAGCGCCGCGGTGCCAAGCGTGTCTGCGTGACCATGTGCATCGGCGGCGGCATGGGTGCCGCCGGCGTGTTCGAAGTGCTGTAAGTACAGGTGGCGGCTGCGGCCGCCACCGCCTGTTCCCGTTACTCCTGTTGGCCGCACGCGCTCCCTCTGGCGGCGCCTGCGGCTTCTTTTTTGATTCCGGACCCCACCATGCGCCTGCGTTCCACCATCGATTTCCTGCTCTATGAATGGCTGCGCGCCGATGCGCTGGGCGAGCGCGAGCGCTTTGCCGACCATTCGCGCGACACCTTCGATGCCGTGCTCGACACCTGCGAGCGCATCGCCCGCGAGAAATACGCCCCCTTCAACCGCACCGTGGACACGCAGGAGCCGCAGTTCGACGGCGAGAAAGTCATCCTGCCCCGGTGCACCCACGATGCGCGCCAGGCCTATGCCGACTCGGGCATGCTCAGCGCCGCCCAGGACTACGACATCGGCGGCATGCAGCTGCCCTACACCGTGGAGGCGGCGGCCAACAGCTTCTTCGCGGCGGCCTCCATCAGCATCGGCTCCAACATGCTGACCTCGGGCAATGCCAACGCCATCATGGCCCACGGCACGGACATGCAAAAACAGGTCTTCGCCGCCAACGAATTCAACGGCCGCTGGGCCGGCACCATGTGCCTGTCCGAGCCCCAGGCCGGTTCCTCGCTGAGCGATATCGCCACCCGCGCCGAGCCCGATGGCGCCGACTTCGAGAGCGATGCGCTGGGCCCGCGCTACCGCCTCAAGGGCAACAAGATGTGGATCAGCGCGGGCGATCATGAGCTGACCGAGAACATCGTCCACCTCGTGCTGGCCAAGATCCCGGGGCCGGACGGCAAGCCCGTGCCCGGCGTCAAGGGCATCTCGCTGTTCATCGTGCCCAAGAAGCTCGTGGACACCGAAGGCCAGCTGACCGGCGAGCGCAACGACGTGGCCCTGGCCGGCCTCAACCACAAGCTGGGCTGGCGCGGCACCACCAACACGCTGCTGAACTTCGGGGAAGGGCGCTTTCCCGTGCGCGGCGGCGCCGGGGCCGTGGGCTACCTGGTCGGCAAGCCCGGCGAGGGCCTCAAATGCATGTTCCACATGATGAACGAGGCCCGCATCTCCATCGGCATGGCCGCCACCATGCTGGGAATGGCAGGCTACCACGCCAGCCTGGACTACGCGCAGAACCGCCCGCAGGGCCGGCCGATCAAGGGGGCGCCGGGTGCAGCCGGCAAGGATGCCACGCGGCCCCAGTCGCGCATCATCGAGCACGCCGACGTCAAGCGCATGCTGCTGGCGCAGAAGTCCTATTGCGAAGGCGCGCTGGCGCTGAACCTGTTCTGCGCGCGCCTGGTCGATGAGCAGCACACCGGCACGCCCGAATCCGTGGCCGAGGCCCGGCTACTGCTGGAAGTGCTGACGCCCATCTCCAAGAGCTGGCCCAGCGAGTTCTGCCTGGAGGCCAACTCCCTGGCCATCCAGATCCACGGCGGCTACGGCTACACGCGCGACTTCCCCGTGGAGCAATACTGGCGCGACAACCGCCTGAACATGATCCACGAAGGCACGCACGGCATCCAGGCCATGGACCTGCTGGGCCGCAAGGTGCTCATGGAAGGCGGCAAGGGCCTGCAGCTGCTGGCCACGCGCCTCAACGACACCATCCAGCGCGCCATGGCCCGGCCCGAACTGGCTGGCCATGCCAATGAACTGGCCAAGGCGCTGCAGGAAGTCGGCGCCACCACCAAGGCCGCATGGGCCACCGACGACCCGCAACAGGCCCTGGCCAATGCCGTGCCCTACATGCAGGCCTTCGGCCACACGGTACTGGCCTGGACCTGGCTGGACGTGTCCCTGGCCGTGCTGGACAAAGACCCGGGCCTGACCGCCCCCGCCAACGCTGGCCGCATGGCCGCCATGCGCTACTTCTTCGGCTACGAACTGCCGAAGATCGGCGCCTGGCTCAAAGTCGTGCGTGAGCGCGACATGACTTGCGCGCAGATGAGTGAAGAGGCGTTCTGAGGGAGTTGGCAGCACGGCTGCCGGAGGATGCAAAAAAAGCGCGGACCATGTGGTCTGCGCTTTTTTTTATTTCAGGGATTTTCAGGACCGCTGGCGAGCCTGGCTTGCTCCAAGACCCACTCCCTGGATTTTCCGCGAACGCACCATTCGGGCTTTTTGACCCAGTCTGTGAAATATATGGTGGGATGCCCTTCCAGAATATTGCAACGTGTATAGCCCAGCTTAGGCATCGCATAGTACTGCAGCGGAGTAATAAATATCAAAGAAACCAGTGCTGAAGAAATTCCAAGGGCGAAAATTATTGATAGTGCTTTATCGGATTTTCGTAGAATATTGTCGTTGCAGGGGATGGAATTCAGCACCGATACCAGTGCTAACGTAATAAAAACGAAAGGAGTCATGAAGATTGTTGGTGCGCCCGGCATGATTCTTATGGTTGGCGCGAGAGCATTTATGTCTTTCAGCATCGGGATTGTTTCCATAAAGGAAAACCAGAAACATCCGACGGATAATAGAATGCTGATGGGTATTACAAATATTGCAGATCTTCGAATGTTTTTTATGTCTCTCATATTTATTTGTATGGTCTTCTCGTCATTGAAGATGAAGTCCAAGGTCTCTATCCCGGCGCCCACCACCAGGCTCAGAAGAAACCCGCCCTTGGCCACATTCTGCAGACTGCTAATACCCAGGCCCATCTGGACCATGCGCGGGTTGGCATCAAGAAATCGCGTGCCTTGCAGCAACTGGCGGCGGCGGATTCAAGAGCGGCTAGTGACAGCGAAAAGGCATTCTGTGCAAGAAGGCAAAGCACCTGCCTGAGAAGAGGCATATCAAACGCGAAGACCAAGCGGTCCCCACTTTTCTATCTCATGGATTTATTTCAGAATTGCCTGTCAGCAGGGCTTGCTCCTTGACCCACTCTCTGGATTTTCCGCGAACGCACCATTCGGGTTTTTTGACCCAGTCTGAGAAGTAAATATTTGGATGGCCTTGTAGAAGGTTGCAGTGGGTGTAACCGAGTTTTGGCATTGCCTGATATTGAAGCGGGACTAAAAATAAAAGACAGAATAATGCCGAGATGAAGCATAGAATAAGTGATTTGATTAATATGCTTTCTATCTTTGTTTGCACACGTTGCCTGCAAGGAATGGCTTTTACGATATATAGAAAAATCGATGATAAGAGAAATGGTACGCAAAAAACCGAAAAAGGTGCCATTGGCCATATTCGAACGACCGGCGCCAGTGCTTTGATTTCATGGGTTGTTATTATAATTTCTTCGTTGATGAAGAAGCCGCAGGCTAATAATGTCAGACTGGTCAGCACTATACCAAGATAGGCATTTTTTCTGATGCGTTGAATATCATGCATTGTTTTTCTCATCTTCTATAGCTTACTTTGCATAATATATTGTTGCTAATCCCGCCTTGACTGCCTCCGCGCCAATCTCGCCCACAAGATCATGCATGGTCTTCTCGTCATTAAAGATGAAGTCCACGGTCTCTATCCCGGCACCCACCACCAGGCTCAGAAGAAAACCGCCCTTGGCCACATTCTGCAGACCGCGAATGCCAAGGCCCATCTGGACCATGCGCGGATTGGCGGCAAGGAATCGCGTGCCTTGCAGCAGCTGGTGGCGAAGTCAAAAGCGGCTAGTGATAGCGAAAAGGCATTTTGCGCAAGCAGGCAAAGCATCTGCCTGAAAAGAGGGACATCAAAGTCGCAGACCAAGCGGTCTTCACTTTTATATCTTATGGATTTATTTCAGAACTGCCGGTCAGCAGGGCCTGATCCTTGACCCACTCTCTGGATTTTCCGCGAACACACCATTCGGGGTTTTTGACCCAGTCTGTGAAATATATGTTGGGATGCCCTTCCAGGATATTGCAGCGCGTATAGCCAAGCTTGGGCATTGCATAGTATTGCAAGGGAGTTATGAGGGCAAGGCAAGAAGCCGTGATTATTAATCCTACCAGCATGGTTGCGTTAAAGCTGCGTTCGGTTACCTTTAAAATTGATGTTTTGCATGGTATTGCCTTGGATAATGAGGAAATTAGACCGACTGCCAATATTACAGGGAAATATGCTACGACTGGTGCTCCGGGTGTTATTCTTATTGATGCTGATAATTCAATAAGATCTTTGATATCATTAAATATTGCATGCTTAATGTACCAAATGCAAAGAATAAAAATGAAAACATCTAAAGGGATGCCCCAAATCAATGTTTTCCATATTTCTTTTGCGTCTAACATTTTATTTATTAGTTTTTGCGATTTGTGTAGCACATAAATTCATTTTTGAAAATTTCTGTGGAACACTCATTAAGTTTATAGCGGTCTTCACTTTTTTATCTCATGGATTCATTTCAGAGCTGCCGGTCAGCCTGGCCTGATCTTTGACCCATTCCCTGGATTTTCCGCGAACGCACCATGCGGGGTTTTTGACCCAGTCTGTGAAATAAATGGTTGGATGGTCCTTTAGAATGCTGCAATTTGTATATCCAAGCTTTGGCATTGCATAGTGCTGCAATGGAATTAATATAATAAATGAAATTACTATGCTCGCGAAATTAATGGACAGCATAATTATCAAAATGCGCTCCATTATTTTCAATACTCTTTCTTTGCAAGGAATTGCATTTGCGACCATCGTTAATAAGAGAATCAATGGTGTTGGAAGTGAAGATATTAGTAGTGGTGTGATTGGGACTATCTTTACAATTGCTTCATTGTTGTGAAGGTCTCTAATATTAGGAAGCGTATCATTAATGCAAATGAGAGCATTGATAATGAATATAAGTATTAGGAATGGAATTCCCCATATGGAGTTTCTTCTGTTTGTGATTGTGCGATTCTTCATCTTCTTTGATTGATTTTATTTTATCTAGATATTTTGCACAGGAGATTGTTGGTATCTGTCGCTGGGGCGCAGTAAATATCTTCTTTTTCTTGTTCATTTTCTTTTTCTGAATTTTTTTCCATGCGATGGATTGTGTGTTGATTTGATAGAGGCCTGTTGCTGTTCTTTCGGGCAGGGCTTTCATAGCGTTTACGACATTTTCTTTGACTCGCCAATATGTATCAGCTTGGTTGAGCGCAAAGCTGGTGATGAGTACGGCTACAGCCATGGCAAAGAGCGGCATCACTGCCACCGTCGTCATTCCAGCGGTTATGGTGGCAGCCACTATCCCAGCAAGTGTTCCCAGTCCTGCTTTCACCGCCTCCACCCCAATCCCACCCACAAGATCATGCATGGTCTTCTCGTCATTGAAGATGAAGTCCAGTGTCTCTATCCCGGCGCCCACCACCAGGCCCAGAAGAAACCCGCCCTTGGCCACATTCTGCAGACCGCGAATGCCCAGGCCCATCTGGACCATGCGCGGGTTGGTGGTTAGAAATCGCGTGCCTTGCAGCAGTTGGCGGCGAAGTCCGGCGTAGCCCGTGATGATGATATAGGTGCCTGTGGCGGTTGTCTTGATGTAGGAGCGGGCACCGGCAATGCCCAATGCAATCAGCGTTTTGGTGATCAGGTATGCGTCGCTGACCATCAGGGAGGCGGGGGCGACCCAGGGCTTGCCTGCATTGGGGCTGGCGGTCTGTGTCCAGTATTGCCCAAGTGCACTATGGGCCAGGATGGCATGCAGCGTGGCTGCCAGGCGAGGGTTCTGGCGCGCTTTATCGTTCAATATGCCTGCGTATTCCTGTGGCGTGAGCACAAGGGCATCGATCTGTTTCTGCTCCATTTGGCGAGCAAGCATGTCGGCATAGCCGATCTGATAGAAGGTGGCGGCAATGGAGGCTGGCATGGTGTATGGCGACGCTGGATCGGAAACGGGAATCGCAGATTCCAACCAATGCGCCTTGATCAATGAAGGCAATTTGGCGGAGTTGAGTGATTGCAAGCAGACGAATAATCCGCTGTCAGTGTCCAAGCGGGTTTCTGATGTTTGCTGTGCGAAGAGTCCTCATTTGATTTCATGACCTGCACGAGGTCAATCAAAGAAGTCGCACGCGTATCATTTTCAGAATTGTCCTTAGGACAATTCCTAAAATCATGTTTGAAATACCCGGTGAATAAAGAGGCTGCAGATGAGCGTTTGGTCCTCCGCAACGCCATTCGCCGTGGGCGGTATTCGCAGGGGCACAAGCGCAGGCTGCCCGGCTCGGCCACGGGCATTTGCGGGTGAAGGATGCGGGGAGAGGTGGTCCGTATCGCCGCGGCGCTGGCGGGCAGGCTGTTGAACCGGGGTATGGGCTACGGACCCACCGTACGGGATGCCTGCAAACGAGGATTCAGGGACCGGGTGTCAGCGCCTCGGAAGCCGTGCAGGCGCTGCAGGCTGCCTGCCGGAGGGCGCATGCCTCAAAGATCCATTCCCAGATAGCGCGTGCCCGGCACGGGATTGAAGCTCACCGGCTGTGCATCCACAAAACCCAGAGACTCATACAGCCGCTGCGCAGCCTGGAACTCGGGCAGCACGTCCAGGCAGATGCGGGTGTAGCCTGCTTGCCGCGCAGCGTCCAGGATGCCGTCCACCAGCCGCCGTCCCAGGTTCTCGCCGCGTACCGAGGGGCGCACGTAGACACGCTTCATCTCGCACGTCTGCGCATCCACCTGGCGCAGGGCGGCGCAGCCTACGGGCTGGCCGTCTTTCCAGGCCAGCAGCACGCAGCCTTCGGGTGCGGCGTACTTGCCGGGCAGGGCGGCGAATTCGGTCTCGAAGTCCTGGAAGTCCAGGCTCACGGTGGGGCTGGCCACGTATTCCCGGAAGATGCGGACCACGGCGTCGAGGTCTTCGGGAAAGTGGGCGGGGCGGATATCGGTCATGTAAAGGCGTGTGCATGGCCCTGATGAAGGGCCCTGTCGTGCAAACAAAAAAGGGGCCAAGAGTAGGCCAGTATTTCAGGGATTTGGTTCGATCAGGCTTTGAGCGGCAGCTCCTTGTCTCTATCGTTGCTCGCACTTGCGCTTTTCCTGGGAAGCCTGCATGCCCGCATCCAAGCACTTGCTTCTCTCCACATGGTTCAGGACCAGCGGACCCAGCCAAACCGCCAATGCTGTCAGCGCCAAGGGCAGCACCACCAGCACCCACAGCATCCACTTCGCCTCACGCCGGAAATGCCCGGAGATTCCTGCGTTGGGCGATGCGGGATCTTTCATGGCGATGGCACCGCCTCAACTGCACAAGCGCAGATTGGTGCGCGCAGCCTTGAGCATGGGCAGCACCACATCGGCATCGGTGGGTGGATAGGCCTCGCGCAGTTCCTGATCCGTCTTGGCAGCTTCCTCGGCCAGCGGCGCCAGGGTCTCGCGGCAGGCGGCTGCATCGCCCGAGCGAAGCTGCGCCAGCGCCAGGTCGTTGCGCAGCCAGCCCTTGGTAACGCCGGTCAGCACCTCATCGCAGTCCTGCAGCACCGGCGCCAGCGTGGTCAGCGCCAGGCGGTAGTCCTTGGCTTCGTACGCGCGCTTGAAGTTTCTGCGCGATGCGGCAATGGCCTTGTCCGTGCAGCCGGGTGTGGGCCGAAGGTAATCGCCGCCAAACCAGGCCCGCATGCCGCAGAAGTCCCGGCATGCCTCGGCGGTGGCCGTGTCGACGCCGACGCGCTGGCCTGCAGGCGTGAAGTCCACGGCGCAGGCCGAATTCGCCATCCTGGCCCGGCCGTTGGTGATGGTGCCTTCCAGCTCACAGGTATGGCCGTTGGCACCGACGGTCTGGATGTGGAACTTGCCGCCAGCCTGCACCACCAGATCGCCGCCCCCACCTTTGCGGACATAGGTGCCCGGTGATGGTGTGGTTTGCTGTGCACTGGCTACGCCGATGTGGCAGGCAAGAACCAAGGACGGCAGGCGTAGCAGGTGGACGGCGAGTTTCATGGGCAGGGGCTTGGGAGTTGCGGTGTAGATGGCCAGCGCCGGAATTGCAGCGAGTGTATCGATGAAGACCATTGGTCTTGGCAACGCCGTTTGTCTGGTGACCGTGTGGTGCGGCGCACAGTTACATTGCTCCTCCATAAAGCCTTGGTCATTCATGGAAACCACGAAGCACATCAATCCAGACCACTATCTGGAAACCGAACAAGGTCGCCTGTTCACCCCGGAACGCAGTGCTGCCGCATGGGAGTTGGCGTACCGGGACTTGGACAAAGCACTGTCTGCCAGCTCGCCCGCGACCAAGCTCTATGTGGTGGTGGGGGTGCAAGCTGCAGGCAAGAGCAGCTGGATTCAACAGAACGCCGCAGCGTTGGGTGGTGATGCGGTGTTCTTTGATGCCGCCCTTCCGAAGACGGTGCATCGTGAGCGTGCCATTCAGATCGCCAGATCTCATGGGGTGCCGGTAGTCTGTATTTGGCTCAAAGCCGATTTGCAGACCGCCTTGCGGAGGAACACGCAGCGGCGAGCCGATCACCAAGTGCCGGAGCAGGCCATTCGCAGCGTGTTTGCCATGTTCGAGCCGCCGAGTGAGCAGGAAGGGTTCGCGGTAGTCCATATCGACGACACCGAGCCGGCCCCCGGGAGCTCCATCCAACCCATGGGGCAGCGCCAGTTCCCGTCCCTTCAGGATCTCGACCAGCAGATGATTGTGGGCTGGCGAGCTTGCGAGATGGCGTTGGCCGAAGGCGGCCGCTGGGATATGGATGAATCAGGTCGGCAGCGCTGGGTACCTGGCGAAGCAGTCTGGAGCCATCCGCAGGTGCCCTATCTCCAGTTCATCGAGATTTGGATTCAACTGGTGGACGGACGTGTCTGGTCAATGCTTTCCCGTATCGACGATGGCAGCGGGTTTCACGGCCTGTACCTTGTGACTCCAGAGGCGTCTGAGTCGGGTCCTGGCGTGCCTGCATCCATTGGTTACCGTGACCGACTGCTGGCTGAGTTGCCCTTGGGCCTTGTGCGGATAAAAGACATGCGCCGGGATGCAGATGGCTTTGTCGTGGAGATGTGCATGCACATCGGCCAGAAAGTGGTTCGGTTCCTGTCAGGGGAGGTCTATGAGCGGGGTCAGGGCCTGTTTGAAGTCATAGAGCTTGATGAATCGATACTCGTCCAGATAGAAAGCTAGATGCAGCCAAGCATTGGGCAGCAATCGCTGATGTGCCTTTTGCCGTCGGTATGTCCTGATGTGGAAAGCGCGCAGAGACAGGCTCCTCACAACGCCAGATGCAAAGCCTCCCCCGTCCCCTGCGCAGGCACGGCGCAGCAGATCAGGGCCTCGCCCGCGGGTACGGCGAAGGAGGGTGGCGAGGCATAGGTCACCCCGCCCTGCAGCACACGCGTGCGGCAGTCGCCGCAACTGCCCCCTCGGCAACCGAAGGCGGGCTCCAGGCCTCGCGCCTCGGCCACTTCGAGCAGGCTGCCGTCGCCGGGCTTCCAGCGCGCTTCCTTGGCCGAGTCGGCAAAGATGATGCGGACAGGCTGCGTGGCGGGTGCCGGCAGTTCGGCGGCGGGGGCTGCACCGGCCATGGAGCGCTTCAGGGCCGAGGGACCGAAGGCTTCTGCGTGGATGCGCTCGTCGGGCACATTGCGTTCGCGCAGGCCGTCATAGGTGGCCTGCATGAAGGCGTCCGGGCCGCAGAGGTAGAAGTCGTAGTCGTCCCAGGGCAGGGTGGCTTTCAGCAGGGCCATGTCGATGTGGCCCTCATGGTCGTAGTCGCGGCCGGCCTTTGCCGTGCCGGGCTGGCTGAGCGTGCGCACCCAGTGCACCTCGGCATTGCCGGCCTTCACCAGTTCGGCAATCTCCGTGTCAAAGGCCCGTTCGCTGCGCGTGCGAGCCGCCTGGAACAGCCAGGTGGGCCGCAGGCTGCGGGTGCGCCGGCCTTCGTGGACGATGTGGCGCAGCATGGCCAGCAAGGGCGTGATGCCTATGCCCGCGGCCAGCAGCACGGCGGGGCGGCGCAGGGCCGCATCGGCGGTGAAGCTGCCAGCGGGCGGGCGGGCCTCGACCAGATCGCCGGGCTTCAGGCCATGCAGATGGCTGGATGCTCGGCCTTGCCTCTTGACGCTGATGCGCAAGCGCCCGTCCGAAGGCGCCAGCGACAGCGTATAGGTGCGCTGCAGATGGCTGCCGTCCGCCAGCGTGAGGCGCAGCGGCAGGTGCTGGCCGGCCAGGGGAGCCACCGTGGCCATGCCATCGGCCGGCTCCAGGTAGAGCGAGCGGATGGTGGAACTCTCATCCACGGCCTGCGCCACCCGGAACGGTCGCCACTGCCGCCCCAGCCGGGCGGCGGCCAGGCGCTGGCTGGCATCGGCCCAGCTTCCGGTCATCTGCAGGTGGGGCGACCAGCCGTCGGCCGCCATGCTCCAGCGCAGCGGCAGGGCGTCGGGCCGGCGCACGATGCGGCGGGGCTTGAAGGTCCACAGGCGCTCGGCGCCCTCGAAGGCGGCGATTTCCGGGGAGTCAAGGATGACGCTGGCCTCGCCCGTCATCTGCAGCATTTCCCCGGTTTCGGAGTCGATGAACAGCAGGCCCGCCTTGGGATTGACCAGGAAGTTGCCCAGGGTCATGAAGAACAGGTTGCCCGAGAAGTCGGGGATGGTCAGCGTTCCATCGGCGTCGATCCGCACAAAGCCCGGCTTGCCGCCACGGTGGGAGACATCGACCTGGCGCAGGCCATCCTCCCCATCAACGTAGGACGCCACGTAGAACGTATCCGCCTGCGCAATCAGTGCCTGCGCGCGCGGGTCCAGTGATGCCAGTTCGACCGCCGGCACCTGCGTGGGCTCGTCCGCAGGCCGGACGAACCGGACGCTGCGGTTCTGGATATAGCGCGGGCAGTTGCCGAAACTCTGGACAACGCTGATGTCGAAGACGCCCGCCCCATCAACGCCTGTCTTGCGCCGCACGGTGCCGTTGAGCCGGTTGCGCCGGCGCGTCATGGGGTCCATGCCCAGCAGGCCCACGGCATGGCCATCGGCCAGGCCCGGCTCGGCCGGGTCGGCCGCATCACGGCCCGCCGCCACATGCAGGGTCGATGGATCGGGAGAGTGCAGGAAGCCCGGCTCGCCGACCCGTACCGTGGCCCAGGCGTCGCCTTGCGCATCCACGCTGCCCAGCACCACGAAATGCAGCAGCGGGTAGAACTCGCGGTGCTGGTCCAGCAGGAAGGGGCGCAGGAACTTGCGGCCCGGCATGTCCATGCGGCCCACGACGCCAACGCTTTGCTGGATCGCCAGTTCGCCCGCATGCCAGGGCGAGGCGGGGTTTTGCAGGGGTTGCGGGTGCATGGTGCGCTCCTTTGCCGGGGTTTCAGGGGAGGTGTGGCTCAGGCACTCAGGCCCGCAGGCCGGCCGGTGTCTGGGCGAATGCCACGAAGCCCGGCAGCGCCTCGATGCGGCCCAGCCAGGCGCGCACTTCGCGGTAGGGTTGCAGGTCCACATTGCCCTCGGGCGCGCTGGCGATGTAGCTGTACAGGGCCACGTCGGCAATCGTGGGCGCGCTGCCGGTGAGGAAGGGGCGGGTGGTCAATTGCGCCTCGATCTTGCCGAGGATGGCGTGGGCGCGGGCTATCACTTCCTCGGCCTGGAAGGGGGCCTTGAACACCGTGACCAGCCGGGCCGCCGCCGGGCCGAAGGCAATGGGGCCGGCGGCGATGCTCAGCCATTTCTGGATCTCGGCCTCGGACTGTGCGCCCAGAGGCATCCAGTCCTGGCGGTCCAGCTTGCGCGCCAGGTAGACCAGGATGGCGTTGGAGTCGGCAATCACCGTGCCGTTGTCGTCCAGCACCGGCACCTGGCCCAGCGGGTTCAGCGCCAGGAATTCGGGTTTCTTCTGCGCGCCGTTGGCCAGGTCCACGTGGACCAACTCATGCTCCACGCCCAGCAGGCCAAGGAAGAGGCGGGCGCGATGGGCGTGGCCGGACAGGGGAAAGTGGTAGAGCTTCATTGCGGTTCCTTGGGGGTGGTGAAGGCGCCGGTTGTCGGCGCCACGGGACGTATCCTCCTTCTCCGTCCGCATCTTTAGAATCCCCGGCGACGGCAAGTCACTCTTGCGGGAACGCGAACAAAGCGCCGGCACAAACCTGGGCAGTCCTGCGCGGGCCGCTCGCAGCCGGGCAGACATACGACACAGACAAGGCAGGCACAGATGGATCGCTTCCAGTCCATGACGGCATTTCTCGCAGTGGTGGACACGGGCGGCTTCGCCTCGGCCGCACGTCGGCTCAAGGTCTCGCCTTCGGTGGTGACGCGCGCGGTTTCCGACCTGGAGGAGCGCCTGGGCGTGCGCTTGCTCACGCGCACCACACGCTTCGTGCGCGTGACCGAGGCCGGCACGGCCTACGCCGACAGCTGCCGCCGCATCCTGGCCGAGCTGGAAGAGGCCGACGAGCATGCCGCCAGCGCCCACGCCGCACCGCGTGGCCGGCTCACGCTCACGGCGCCCGTGAACTTCGGGCGCATGCACGTGCTGCCCGTGGTGCACGACTACCTGGGCCGGTTTCCCGAGGTGGACGTCAACTGCTGGTTTGTGGACCGCGTGGTCAGCCTGGTGGACGAGGGCGTGGACGTGGCCGTGCGCATCGGCGATCTGCCCGACTCCTCGCTGCAGGCCATCCGCGTGGGCAGCGTGCGGCAGGTGCTATGCGCCTCGCCCGCATACCTGGCCAGCCACGGCGTGCCCCAGCGGCCCGAGGAGCTTGCGCAGCACACCACCATCACCGCATCCGGCCTCACCTCCACACCCGAATGGCGGTTTCTCGAAGGCGACCGTGCCCTGGCCGTGCGCCTGCAGCCGCGCCTCATGTCCATGACCAACGAGGCTGCGGCGGACTGCGCCCTGGCCGGGCAGGGCATCACGCGCCTGCCGCTCTACCAGATTGCCAAGCCCGTGCAGGACGGCGCACTGCGCCTGGTGCTGGAGCCCTTCGAGCGGCCACCGCTACCGATTCATGTGGTGCACCGGGAAGGGCGCCATGCCGCGCACCGGGTGCGGGCGTTCATCGATATGGCGGTGGATGCGCTGCGGGTGGCGGCGTTGAAGTGGTAGCGGGCCCGGATTGGGTTTTCCTCGGCACACTGGCGGCAAGTCCGCCTATTGAAGTCACTGCATAATCCGGACAGCTAGTCATCTTTCTACAGGCAGGCACTTTCATTCAATGCCCATTGATGAATGGGCGTTAAGAGCCTGTGCAATTTCTCGATAGAACCATGAAATCCCTTGTTGCTTTTGTTTTAGTGGCGTGCAGCGCATGCCTTGTTCGTGCTGAACCGGTTTTGGACTGGAATGTTCTCGGATTCGATGCCCAGGGCAATCCCACCAAGAGTTCTCGTCACTCATCTCACAGTAGTGCTCAGAGAAAACTGAACCTGCTATGCGGCGCTGAAGCGGCAAACGGGTCTCCTATGCCTGAGACCGTAAGCGTGCGCATTGAAGTGAGGCCTTTCTCCAGCGGTGGTCCGCAGGGAAAGCGCATCTTCCGCAGCGCGGAAATCACCTGCAATGAAGTCCGGCGCGAAAAAGATGCCCTGTCTAAATATATTCCGGTTCCCAGGGCGAGAAAGGCCGAGACCCTGCACGTTCCCAGTGTCTGGGACTGATTAATACTCGTGCCCGTAGCTTTCTCCACCTGATGCGGTGAAATAGCTCGGTCTTCTATGCCGCTACCCTCAAAACTGCGCCGTCACCCCCAAATACAAGCGCCGTCCATCCAGCGTCTTGCCGTAGTCGGCGAGGTTCACGGTCTTGTCCAGCAGGTTGTACAGGCCCGTGAACAGCTGGATGTTGGGCGTTGCCTGGTAGCTGGCGCCGATGTCCACCAGGGTGTAGGCGGGTAGCTGGGCCGTGCCGCCGTCTATGCTCCTGCTTTTGTAGCGGGCCTTGCCCCAGAGCTTGATCTGGCCTGTGATGTTCCAGTCCGCGCCCAGATTGAGCATGTGGCGGGGCAGGTTGTTGAGAGGCCTGCCGGCATCCGGTCCGCTGGCCACGTCGCTGGAGGTGAAGGTGTACGAGGTGTTGAACCGACCTCGGCCCAGCGGCAGGGCGATGGGCATGCCGTAGGCCAGCTCCAGTCCCTTGATGGTGGCCGAGCTGACATTGACGTACTGGTTGATGCGCGAGCGCACTTCGCCGTTGTATTCGCAGGCTGGGGCGGAGGTGGGGCTGGTGCAGATGGTCTGCGTGCTGATCTTGTCCTTGAAGTCGGTTTGGTAGGCGGTGATGCTGGCGTTAACGTCCTGCGCGGGCGTCCAGTTCAGGCCAATTTCGTAGTTGGTGCTTTTCTCGGGCTTGAGGTTTTTGTTGCCCATGTCCCAGGCCGCGCCACGCGCAGCGATTTCCACGATGTTGTCGTCGGCCTGCTTGAGGGTGGGTGCCTTGTAGCCGCCGCTGATGCCGCCCTTGAGGGTCAGTGCATTGCTCAGTCGGTAGATGCCGTACAGGCGCGGAATCCATTCGCTGCCGTAGTGCTGGTTGCGGTCGTAGCGTATGCCGCCCACGACGGAGAAGCGGTCGGTCAGGAAGTATTCGTCCTCGGCAAACAGGGCCATCTGCCAGCGTTCGAGGTTGATGTTGCGCGATCCCGGAAAGCGGCTGCCGTCATGCGCAGTCTCTTCGTTCTTGTACTCGGCACCGAACGAGACCATGTGCCGGTCCAGCGGCACGACGGTCTTGGACTGCAGGTAGGTGGCCCGGTATTCGGACTGGTAGGCGCCATTGGTGATCTGCACGTTCTCCCGCGTGATGAAGGAGCTGGTGCGGATGCGCGAGCCCCATTCGATGTCATGCGTCAGCGCGTAGTAGTTGCGTTCGTTCTGCACCGAGCCTGCGGCGCCCGTGCGGGCCGTGCGCTCGTTGTCCCCGGTGCCGCGCGTGGCCTGCAGGCCCAGGGTCTGGTTGCCGGTGAGTTTCCAGGCCAGCTTGGCGGTGATGTCGCGGTTCTCGCGGGCGGCGTAGCCGCCGGTGAACCGGTCCTCATGACGCTTGAAGCGCGAGCCGTACAGTGTCAGGCCCAGCCGGTCCTGTACCAGCGGGCCGCTGAGGTAGAAGCGCTGCTGGCCCTCGCTGCCGGCCTGTGGGTTTTCCTGCATCGTTCCGTCCACGGTGACGCTGCCGGTCCATTGCGTGGACACCTTCTTGGTGATGATGTTGATCACCCCGCCCAGCGCGCTGGATCCGTACAGCGACGACATGGGGCCGCGAATGACCTCGATGCGTTCGATGGCCGACATGGGTGGCAGCCAACTTGTCTGCTGCGCGCCGCCAAAGCCGTTGTAGTAGGCCTGGGAGGAGCTGCCCAGGGGCTTGCCGTCCACCAGGAACAGGGTGTAGTCCTCGCCCAGGCCGCGGATATAGATCTGCGTGGATTCGATCTTGCCGCCCGCACCTCCCTCGATGGCGACGCCTGGAATGTCGAGCAGGGCATCGGTCACGTCGCGGTAGCGCTTGCCTTCCAGCTCCTTGGCTGTCACCACGGTGATGGAGGCAGGCGCGTCGGCCAGCGATTGCTCGAAGCCTGTGGCGGTCACCACCACTTCGGACAGCTTGCCTTCGCCGGCCGCCTGCTGTGCATGGGCCAGCAGCACGGTGCTGCCGGTCAGCAGACAGGCTAGGCCTTTGCCGATGAGGATGAGCGGGTGTGCAGGGGTGCAGGCCCTGGCCGGCTGCAGGAAAGAGTCGATCACTGGTTGGCTCCGGTCGCTATTGAAAATGGGGTTGTCCGTACACGACGGCACGCGCCGCCGGGCAGGCGACGCGG
>NZ_JTKZ01000286.1:0-2443 GCF_000799035.1 Delftia sp. ZNC0008 | reverse complement strand
CCGCGTATGCTGGGCCGCACCCAATTGGCCATGGAATTGCGCCAGGCGCTGGAGCGCAACGAACTGCGCGTTTTCTACCAGCCCGTGGTGGATCTGGCCACGGGCCGCATGGTGGGTGCCGAGGCCCTGGTGCGCTGGGAAAGCCCGACGCGCGGCAGGGTGCCGCCGGGCGTGTTCATCCCGGTGGCCGAGGAGTCGGACCTGATCCTGAGCGTCGGCGAATGGGTGCTGCGCACGGCGGCGCACGATATTGCCCTGCACCTTGCGCACCTGCCGGCCGACTTCGAGCTGCACGTCAACATGTCGGCGCGCGAGCTGATCCAGTCCGACTTCGCCTGCACGCTGGAGCAGGCGCTGGCCACCAGCGGCCTGCCCGCCCGGGTGCTGACCCTGGAGCTGACGGAGTCCATGCTGCTGGACGACAGCGACGCCACGCTGCAGCGCATTGCCGCCATTCGCGCGCTGGGCGTGAAGATCGCCATCGACGACTTCGGCACCGGCTACTCGTCCCTGGCCTACCTGAGCCGCCTGCGCTTTGACTGCATCAAGATCGACCAGAGCTTTGTGGGCCAGTTGCCGGCTTCCGAGTCCGACAAGGCCATCGTGACCGCCGTGCTGCGCATTGCCCAGGGCTTTGGCGTCAAGGTGGTCGCCGAAGGTGTGGAAGAACAGGCCCAGGCGCAGCTGCTGCACGAGCTCGGCTGCGAGCATGCGCAGGGCTATCTGTTCGAGCGGCCCGTGCCGCTGGCGCAGATGCTGGACTACCGCGCCCCCTGGCGCGAGTGAACAGGTACAGTCAGCAGCCCGCAGACTGTCGGCTTTGGCTGACGCGCACCGCTTGCATGATCCGGTGCACCGGCAGGTGCCATCCACGGAACAATCGGCGCCTGTTCCAGCCCGCTTCCTTCCATGACGCCCTCATCTTGCGACAACCAGCCGCCCAGGCTTGATCCCGCCGGCCCCATCCACCTGATCGTGCCGCTGCGCCCCGGCGCCGACCTGGAGCAGCTGCGCGCCCGCCTGACCGGCGTGCCGGCGCTGCAGCAGCGCAGCGTGCATTGGCATGTGCCGGGCGCAAGGGCCGACATCGTGCAGTTGGCCGCCAGCGCCGTGGACAGTGCCCGCAGGGACGGCGGCCTGGTCGTGGCCGCCGGCGGTGACGGCACCATCAATGCCGTGGCCTCGGCTGCCTGGTCGCGTGGCGTGCCCATGGGCGTGGTACCGCTGGGCACCTTCAACTACTTCGCCCGCGAGCAGGCGCTGTCACTGGAGCCGGCCCAGGCCGTGCAGGACATTCTCCTGGCGCTGCAGGCCGGCCAGATGCGGGCCGTGAACGTGGGCCTGGTCAACGAACGGCTTTTCCTGGTGAACGCCAGCCTGGGCCTGTACCCCCGCCTGCTAGACGAACGCGAACGCGCGTCCACCCGTTTCGGCCGCACCCGGCTGGTGGCCATAGCCGCCTCCATCTGGAGCATCCTGCGCGGCGGCAGCGTGCGCCGCTGGCGCGTGGCCCTGCGCCCCGACCGTGATGCGCCGTTGCAGCAGCAGGAGCACCTGGCCACCACCCTGTTCGTCGGCAACAACCCGCTGCAGCTGGAGCGCGTGGGGATTGACGAGGCCCGCGCCGTGGCCGATGGCCGTCATCTGGCCGCCGTGCTGCTGCTGCCCCAGGCCAGCGAGGCCCCGGCGCGCGTGGTCTGGAATGCGGTAATGGGACGGCTGGCCCAGGACGATGCCGTCGCCAGCCTGGCCTGTACCGAGCTGGTGGCGGAGCCTGCAGGACGGCGTCCTCGCCGCATGAAGGTAGCCTTCGATGGCGAACGCGAATGGATGGCGCCGCCCATCCGCTTTCGCCTGGGCGAGAAGCCGCTGTGGCTGGTGGTGCCTGCCCCGGCAGAGCCCGCCTCCTCCTGACCGCCGAATGAGGAACAAGGAGCGCCCATGGCCTTGCTCATGCATTTGTCGGACCTGCATTTCGGCGCCCACGATCAGGCCGTGTGCGCCGCCGTGGCGAGACTGGCGGCCCGGCTGCCGGTAACGCTGCTGGTGGTCTCCGGCGACCTGACCCAGCGCGCCACGGCCGCGCAATTTGCCCAGGCGCGGGAGTTTCTCGACAGCCTTTCCGTGCCCCGGCGACTGGTGGTGCCCGGCAACCACGATCTGCCGCTGCTCGCCTGGTGGGAACGGCTGGGTGGCCACGCCCACGACCGCTATGTGCGCTGGATCGATTCCGAACTGCAGCCCTGGTGCGCCGTGCCAGGCTTTTGCGTGATCGGCGTGGACACCACACGCTGGTGGCGCCACCAGCGCGGAAGCCTGTCGGCCGGGCAGATCCTGCACGTGGCGCAGCGCCTGGAGCAGGCCAGCCCCGCCGACTGGCGCATCGTCGTCAGCCACCACCCGCTGGCTGCGGCCCACGAAGAGGACCGCAGCCACCGTCCTC
>NZ_JTKZ01000377.1:0-5134 GCF_000799035.1 Delftia sp. ZNC0008 | reverse complement strand
CCGCGTCTTCTATGGCATCTACGGCCCCAAGGGGCTGTCGCCCGAGATCGTGGCGCGCCTGCATGCGGCCGCCCAGCGCGCGCTGGCCAGCCCCGAGGTGCGCCGCCAGATCGAGGACACGGGCTCGCGCGTGATCGGCAACCGCCCCGAGGAGTTCGCGCGCGAGATCGCGGCCGAGAACGCCCTGTACCGCAAGATCGCCACGGAGCGGCGCATCGTGGCGGATTGAGCGCCAGCCGGGGCGGGAATGGGGGATGGGGGCCGGGGCTGCGAAAGAATTTTCACCCACGCTGTCACAACGCGCACGCCCCGCGCGTCTTGAAGGTATGGGCCAGCCATTCCGGCCGGCTGCTACATCCCTCAAGGAGTGTTTTCCATGACCGCTTCGTCTTCCGTTGCCACCGGCGCCCGTCCTCTTGCCGCCCCCACGCCGCGCCTGAACTTCCAGGCCGTGGCCCCCGAGCTGTACAAGGCCCAGGCCGGCATCAACGCGCTGCTGAACGAGTCCAGCCTGGGCATCCAGCTGCTGGAGCTGGTGTTCCTGCGCGTCTCGCAGATCAACGGCTGCGCCTTCTGCGTGGACATGCACACGCGCGAACTGCTGTCCCGGGGCGAGGACCTGCAGCGCATCAACAGCATCGTCACCTGGCCCGAGGTGGATTTCTACGACGGGCGCGAGCGCGCCGCCCTGAACTGGGCCGAGCGCTGCACGCGCCTGAGCCAGGCCCATCCCGAGCAGCAGGACTTCGAGGCGCTGCGCCCGCATTTCAGCGAGCGCGAGATGGTGGAGCTGACCTATGCCATCGGCAGCATCAATGTCTGGAACCGCCTGTGCGCGGGCTTTGCAGCGCCCGTGGCACGCAAGCCGATCAAGCTCTGAACGGGCGCAAGCCGCTCACTCCGCCGTGAGCTTTCGCTCCTTGACCAGCCTGCCCCACTGCTCGTATTCCTTCTTCATGAAGGCCGCGAACTCGGCGCGCGTGGTGGGCTGGGGGGTGAGGCCGTGCTTGTTCAGCGCGTCCTTGACGCCGGGGTCATTGAGTACCTTGACGATCTCGGTGTTCCAGCGGTCCAGCATCGGCTTGGGCGTCTTGCCCGGTGCCACGAAGGCATACCAGTTCAGTGCCTCGAAGCCGGGATAGCCGGCTTCGGCCACCGTGGGGATGTCGGGCATGTACGCCGGGCGCGTGAGGCCCGTGGTGGCCAGCGGGATCAGCTTGCCGGCCTCGATGTGGGGCAGGGCCGTGGGCGGCGCTGCGAAGTAGCTGGTCACGCGCTCGCCCAGCAGGTCCTGCAGCGCGGGCGCGCCGCCCTTGTAGGGCACGTGCACCATGTCGATGCCCGCGCGCTGGTTGAACAGCTCGCCTGCCAGGTGGGAGGCCGAGCCCGCGCCCGTCGAGGCGTAGTCCACCGTGCCCGGGTTCTTCCTGGCCTTGGCCACGAACTCGGCCAGGGTCTTCACGCCCGCGCCCTTGTGCACCACCAGCACGTTGGGAAAGTTCACGCCGCCCGAGATGGGCGCCAGGTCCTTGAAGGGGTCGTAGGGCAGCTTCATCAGGTGCGGCGCAATGGTCAGCGGCCCCACCGAGCCGAACAGCAGCACCGAGCCGTCGGCCGCCGCATTGGCCACCTGCTGGTGGGCGATGTTGCCGCCCGCGCCGCCCTTGTTCTCCACCACCACGCTCTGGCCGATGTTCTCGCCCAGCTTCTTGGCGATCAGGCGCGCGGCCGCATCTGCGGCGCCGCCGGCGGCGAAGCCCACGACCAGGGACACGGGCTTTTTGGGAGGAAAGTCCTGGGCCTGCGCGCTGGCGGCCAGTGCGAGCAGGGAGGCGGCCAGGGCGGTGGCGTGCAGGAAGTTGCGCTTGTTCATCATGGGGTTGTCTCCGTCATTGGCTGGGAATCGGGGCGGATGCGGCTAGTCGGCGCCCAGCCCGATGGGGCTGGGCTGGCGCTTTTCGGTGTTGTGGCGCAGCAGGGATGCCGTGCGGAACACGCCGTGCGCGAACTTGCCGTAGGGCAGGGTGGCGAACAGGGCGATCACCGCGCCCAGGTGCAGGCACAGCAGCAGGGCCAGGGCCGGCGTGCCGCGGCCCAGCCACAGCGCCATGCCGCTGGCCGCGACCAGGAACAGCAGGGCGATGAAGCCCAGGTCCATGGGTTTCTGGCGCGCGTCGCCATGCAGCGGGTGGCGCCTGCGGTTCAGGCGCCACAGGCCTGCGGTGCCCAGCATGAGGCTGGTGCCGCCCACGGCGCCCAGCAGCTTGGGCAGGCTGGGGAATTCGTAGGGCGCGGCCCAGCCGAACACGTAGTGGTAGACCGTGGCCAGCGCCGTGGCCGCAAAGCACAGCATGAATCCGTAGAAGGTCAGGTGGTGAAAGCGCCTGCGGCTCAGGGTGTAGGCATCGTCCTCGTTGTGGCAGCCCTCGCCGTGGCCGCCGTCCAGGTATTTGAGGCGCAGCACGTCGTGCGCGGCCTCGGCCGCCGCTGGCGTGCCCACGTCCACGCCGCCGGTGGCGGGCTTGACGTCCTTCCAGAAGCGGCGCACGCCCATGGCCAGCGCCAGCACCACGAACAGGAACACGGGCGCGAAGATGCCCACCAGCAGGTTGTGCGGGAACAGGTTGTAGAAGTTGGCGCCCAGGTCGGCGCCCCACAGCCGGCCCGGGCCGCCCTGCAGGGCCACGGCCAGCAACAGGAACAGCGACAGGCCTGCGGCCAGGGCCAGCGACAGCGTGAGCCCGTTCCTCTGGTACAGGCGCCCCAGGGCGGGCGGCCAGGCGTAGTCGGCATAGGTCTGGCCGCGCACCTCGGCCATGGCCTTGGGGATGTTGATGGCGAATTCATGCGGCGGCGCGTACTGGCAGGCATGCAGGCAGGCGCCGCAGTTGTGGCACAGGTTGGCCAGGTAGTGCACATCGGCCTTGCCGAACTCCAGGCGCCGCGTCATTGCCGGGAAGACCGCGCAAAAGCCTTCGCAGTAGCGGCAGGCGTTGCAGATCTGCAGGGCACGCGCCACCTCGCCTTCGGCGGCCGTTTCGGTGGAGACCGGCAGGATGGGAATGACCCGGCCGGCGGCCAGGTCCTGGGCTTCTTGGGCCAGGGCGTTCAGGGTCTGCATCTCGGTCAAGCCTTCTCTGTCACTGCGCCGCGCACGGCGGGTTGTCCGGCGGCGGCAAGGGCTGCGTTGCGGCCCGCGATGCGGCCGAACGCCGTGCCGATGGACATGCCCACGCCGGCCGTATAGCCCTTGCCCAGCACGTTGCCGGCCATCATTTCGCCGGCCACGAACAGGTTGGTGCTGGGCTGGCCGGCAAAGCGCACGGCCGCCGTGTCGTCGGTCTCCAGGCCCAGGTAGGTGAAGGTCACGCCGGGGCGCAGCTGGTAGCCGTAGAAGGGCGCCGTGTCGATGGGGCGGGCCCAGTGGGTCTTGGCGGGGGCCAGGCCCTCGGTATGGCAGTCGTCCAGCGCCGTGTGGTCGAAGTGGCCGACGCGGCAGGCGCCGTTGTATGCATCCAGGGTCTGCATGAAGCGGTCCTCGTCCAGGCCCAGCTTGCGTGCCAGCTCGGGCAGGGAGTCGGCGCGCACGCCCGGGAAGACCGGCGGCATGAAGCGGCCTATGGCCTTGGCGTCGATCACGGACCAGGCGGTCTGGCCCGGCTGCTGGGCCACCAGGCGGCCCCAGATGGCATAGCGCTTGGGCCAGAAGTCCTCGCCCTCGTCGTAGAAGCGCTCGGCCTCGCGGTTGACCACCACGCCCAGCGAGACGCAGTCGATGCGCGTGCAGATGCCGCCGTCGTACAGCGGCGCGCGCGCGTCGATGGCCACCATGTGGGCCTGGGTGGGGTCGCCGATGCGGTCGGCGCCATGGTCTTCGAGCAGGTGGCGCAGCAGCACGCCGCGGTTGAAGGCCGTGCCGCGGATCAGGAAGTTGTCGGACGGCCATTCGCCGCGCGCGTTCTGCCCCCAGGCCTCGCGCAGCCACTCGCGGTTGGACTCGAAGCCGCCCGCCGCCAGCACGCAGGTCTTTGCGGTGATGCGCTGCGCGCCCACCCAGGCGGCCTTGAACTCGCCGCCCTCGATCTCCAGCCGGTCCACGGGCGACGCGTAGCGCACCTGCACGCCCAGCCGTTCGGCGCTGCGGTAGTAGGCATTGACCAGGGCCTTGCCGCCGCCCATGAAGAAGGCATTGGTGCGCGCCACGTGCAGGGCGCCCGACAGCGGCGGCTGGAAATGCACGCCGTGGCGGCGCATCCAGTCGCGGCAGGTGGAGGAGGCGCGGATCACCATGCGCGCCAGGTGCTCGTTGGTGATGCCGCCCGTGACCTTGAGCAGGTCCTGCCAGAACTCCTCCTCGGGGTAGGACTCGACCAGCACGTCCTGGGGCGCGTCGTGCATGCAGCGCAGGTTGCGCGTGTGGCCGGAATTGCCGCCGCGCCAGTCGCGCGGCGCCGCCTCCAGCAGCAGCACGCTGCGGCCTGCCTCGCGCGCCATCAGGGCCGCGCACAGGGCGGCATTGCCGCCGCCTATGACCAGGACATCGGGGTCCATGGAGTTCTCCTTGCATTCGCCATCGTGGGGATTGCGAATGTAGGGAGAACGCCGCGCGACGGGCAGGGGCCCGCCGGCATGGGGGTATCAGTCTTCGTGATGGATGAGGGCCGTGCCGGCCCAGGCGCCGCCGCGCAGCAGCTGGCGCACGCAGTCGATCAGCACCACGCGCGCGGCCAGGGCGGCGGGCGACAGCTCATCCTCGGACAGGCTGCACAGCAGGTTGGTGCGCAGGGCATCTTTGTCCGTGATACGCGACCACTCGAAGCGCTGCGCGGCATCGGCATAGCGGCCCATGGAGGCCCAGGGCTGCACCGTGCTGCCCAGGCCCGCATCCACGGCCGCCATGACCATGGACAGCGAATCCACCTCCAGCACCAGATGCGGCGTGAAGCGCGCCTGCGAGAAGGCCGTGTCCAGCGTGCTGCGCAGGCCGTGCAGGCCCGTGGGCAGGATCAGCGATTCGCCGGCCAGGTCGGCCAGCGCCATCTGCGGCGGCAGCGGCTCGGGGTGGCGGCCGCGCGCGCGGATCAGGAACAGTTCCTCCTCGATCAGCGGGTGCACCTGCCAGCGCCGCCCGCCT
>NZ_JTKZ01000563.1:0-29179 GCF_000799035.1 Delftia sp. ZNC0008 | reverse complement strand
TGGCATCCGCGTTCATGGTCCAGGCCAACGGCGGGTTCAACAGCACGCCGGCCCGCGACCTGCGCGACCCTGTATCGACCGTGACCACCAGCGGTAGCCAGCAGCAGCTGATCGCCGCCCACCTGTGCACGCTACGCAGGAATAGCGTGGGCCGCGACATGCGCGAGCCAGTGCCCACCGTCACGGCAGGGGCCGAGCACCATGCCCTGATCCAGTACCACCTGTCGCCCGAGCAGGAGGCCGGCGCCCTGCGCTGCGCAGCCTTCCTGATGCGCTACCACGCCAGCGGCGGCCAGTGGGCGGACCTGCGCGACCCGATGACCACCATCACCACGCGCGATCGCCTGGCGCTCGTGACAGTCTGGCTCAAGGGCGAGCCCTGGGTGATCGTGGACATCACGCTGCGCATGCTGGTGCCGCGCGAACTCTACAACGCTCAGGACTTCCCCCCTGGCTACGTCATCGACCGGACCGCCTCCGGCAAGCCCCTGACGAAAACCGCCCAGGTCCGCATGGTCGGCAATTCCGTGAGCCCGCTGCCCATGCGGCTCATCGTGGCCGCCAACTACTCGGAGATCTCGTGCAGCGCAATGCGACGCGCGGCCTGATCACTGCGTCACCCAAAACCCGGCCCGCTCAATGCGGGCCGCTTCATTTCTGCATCGACATGTCCAAGACCACACCTCAGAAGCCCTACACCCCACCGACCAGTTGCTACCAAGGCACGGAACTGAAACCGCATCCAGGCCTGCCGGCATCGCGCTTATATGCCTTCACGCTGCCCAGCCGCGTCGGCGGGCATCTGTACTACCCCGCGCCCGCGCGCCGCGTCGAACCTTTCCCAGCCTGATCTGGAGCCTCTGATGACGATGATCAACACACCTCTGGTGCTGCTGGCACAGCAGTGCGGCGGCACCTTTCACACGCCCGGGCCGACGCGCGCAATTCGCGGCATGTGCTTCACCTTCGAGCAGTTGGAAACACTGGCGGAGCAGCTGCGCTCGAAAGCAGCTGCGTCGCCCAATACCCACCAGGCCCAGGCTCCGGAACTGGCCGCGATGCCGAATGAGTGAAACCGCGCTCACCCTAAAACAGGCAGCCGAACGACTGCAGGTTTCCTACGGAACCATCTTCGAAAGGCGGCATGAGATCGCCTTCCGCCTACCCGGATCGCGCATATGGCGCATCTGGCCATCCGCCCTTGCCGCCCTCAACAAACCTCGCAACAATGTCACCCGGCTATCGTTGCGGAACCAGGATAGTGAATGCCCATCCGCAAAGATCAAACTTCCGGAATCTGGTGGATCGATCTACGCACGCCAAGCGGCGAAAGAGTTAGACGATCTTCTAAAACGACCGAGCGCAAGGCAGCTCAGGAATACCACGACCGCCTGAAGGCGGAGATGTGGCGGCAGGACAAGCTGGGAGAGCAGCCGCAGCGGCTTTTCGAGGAAGCTGCCGTTCAATTCCTCCGCGCCTCTGCTGGACAGAGCGACTACGACACCAAGGTTCGGCACGTCGCATATTGGCGCACCGTCTTCGGCGGCAAGCCCATCAGCTCTTTAACAAGCGACGTGATCCTTGACAACCTGCCCACGCACTTCGTGCGCCACGGCTCCACGGTGCAGCGGCCCACGTCGCAGAGCACTAAGAATCGGTACATCGCCACACTGCGGACGCTGCTCAACATGTGCGAGAAGATGCAGTGGCTTGGCCGCGCGCCCATTCTCAGCAACTACCGGGAGCCGGCGGTTCGCATACGGTTCCTGACCCGCCAGCAGGCCCGCGCTTTCATCATGGCCTTGTCTCAGGACTGGATGCGGGACATCTGCCGCTTCGCCCTTGCCACTGGCATGCGGAGCGCAGAGATCCTGACCCTGACCTGGGACAAGGTGGACCTCAAACGCTCCACCGCATGGGTCAGCGCCGACGCCTCCAAATCGGGCTCCGCGCGCGTGGTCCCGCTCAACATCGAGGCGCTGGACGTGCTGAAGGGGCGCCCCAAAGGCGTCACCGTCTTCACGCGGCCCACCGGGGCCCCGGTGAAGCAGGTCGATGCGCGAATTCTTGCCCGGGCGTTCGCAGCTGCCGGCGTCGAGAATTTCCGCTTCCACGATCTGCGGCACACCTGGGCCAGCTGGCATGTCCAATCCGGCACGCCCCTGTTCGTGCTGAAGGAGCTGGGAGGCTGGAAGACGCTGGAGATGGTGAAGAAGTACGCGCACCTGGCGCCGGAGCATCTGGCCCAGTACGCAAACGCGGTCATGTTTTGGTCAGAGCAGACCACCGAGGACAAGAAAAAAGCCCTTACGCTTGTGGCGTAAGGGCTTGATTTCATTGGTGTTTATTTGGTGGGTCCTGCGAGATTCGAACTCGCGACCAACGGATTAAAAGTCCGCAAAAAAGGCATTTCTTGATATTCCTCGTTGTTGATTTTTTCATGTAAATCAACAACATACATATTTTCATCTACTGAACTGTATTCCGATAAATGCCGAAAAATTGATGCACTCGGCTACGGCACGGCTACGGCGGGTAGACTCTGGGCATGGCCCGCCCTTCCAAAAATCAACCAGTGGACTTGTCCACGCCCATCAACATCACCCCCGGCGTGATCGAACGCCTCGTATGCCCAGAGGGCAAGGACCAGGCATTCCTGCGTGACGCCCTGGTCCCCGGGCTGCGCGTGCGCGTGTCCGCCCACGGCGCAAAGTCCTTCGTCTTCGAGCGCAAGGTCGGCCAGAAGACCGTGCGCAAGACACTGGGCGATGTCCGCGTGCTGACCGTGGACGAGGCCCGTGCAGCAGCCCGACGTGCCCACGGCGCCCTGGACGCTGGCGAAAGCCTGAGTGCGCCGGCCACCGCGCCAGAGCCTGCTCGCAATGCGACGGTGCAAGAAGCGTGGTCGGCGTATCTCGCAGACCGACAAAGCCAGTGGGGCGAGCGCCACTATGCAGACCACGTGAAGATGTCCGCCCCTGGCGGAAGGAAAGCAGCCCGAGGCACCCGGGGCCGTGGCGAGACCGTGCCAGGCATTCTCTATCCGTTGATGGCTCTGCCTCTGACGGACCTGACCCCCACGACGATCGAGGCCTGGGCCGCCGAGCAAGCCAAGACGGGCCCGACCCAGGGGCGCCTCGGTGCGCGGATGATCAGCGCCTTCATCAACTGGTGCGAAGACCAGCCCGCCTATGCAGGCCTCGCACCCCGTGGCGCGGCGGTCGTGAAGACGAAGCGCGTGCGCGAGACCCTGGGAAAGGCGCGAACCAAGAGCGATGCGCTCCTGCGGGAACAACTCGCCCCCTGGTTCCGCGCAGTGCTCTCCATGAGCAACCCGGCCATGTCGGCATACCTGCAGGTGCTGCTGCTGACAGGCGCGCGGCCAGGTGAAGTTCGGACCATCCGATGGGAGGACATTGACTGGGCTTGGGCAGGCCTGAGCATCCGGGACAAAGTGGAAGGCGACCGCATCATCCCGCTGACGCCCTATGTTCGCTCGCTGATCGACAGCCTGCCGCGACGCAGCGAATGGGTCTTCACCAGCGCGGACGGGTCGTGCCTCTACAGCCCCAACCACGCGCATGACAGAGCCTGCCAGGTTGCAGGTGTGCCGACCGTCACCCTCCACGGGTTGCGGCGCTCGTTCAAAAGCCTGACCGAGTGGCTGGAAATGCCCGCTGGCGTCGTCGCCCAGATCATGGGGCACAAGCCCAGCGCGACTGCGGAGAAGCACTACACAGTGCGGCCTCTGGATCTGCTGCGCATGCACCACGAGAAGATCGAGGCCTGGGTTCTTGCCCAGGCGGGCGTGCCGTTTGTGGCACCCAAGATAGGCCAACGGCTGCAAGTTGTTTAGCATTTTGCGAAATCAACGTATCGCAATTTAGGCAAATGCGATAACATTCCGACATGTGGACGACATCGGGTCGTCCCATTGATCGGAGATATCGCATGAACCGCTTCGGCCAACAGCCGCCCGCCCTCGAAACCCTGGCGGTGCCCACCGTGGACACAGCCACGGCCGCCCACTACCTGGACCGTTCGCCCCAGACCTTGCGGATTTGGGCCTGCAAAAACAGTGGGCCCATCGCGCCGCGCCGCGTCGCCGGCCGCCTGCAGTGGTTGGTCTCCGACATCCGCAAGGTATTGGGCGTGCAGCCATGAGAGCTGTTGACCTCTTCGCCGGAGCTGGCGGATTCAGCACTGGCGCCGCGCTGGCCGGCGTGCCCGTCATCTGGGCTGCAAACCACTGGCCCCTGGCTGTCCAGTACCACGCAGCGAACCATCCCGACGCGCAGCACCTGTGCCAGGACCTGCACCAGGCTGATTGGAGCCGCGTACCCGCGCACGACCTGCTGCTCGCCTCTCCCTGCTGCCAGGGACACAGCAAAGCCCGGGGAAAAGCCAGCGGCAACCCGCAGCATGACGCCAGCCGCAGCACTGCATGGGCAGTCGTCAGCGCCGCCGAGTTCCACCGCCCGCGCGCCATCGTGGTCGAGAACGTGCCCGAGTTCTTAGCCTGGTCCCTGTATCCCGCCTGGCGCACGGCCATGGAGGCACTGGGCTACATGCTGTCGCCACACATCGTGGATGCCGCCGACCATGGTGTGCCCCAGCACCGCGTGCGCCTGTTCCTCGTGGCAACGCGCAGCCGCTCACCCCTGGTGCTGGATCTGCCGAAGCGCGAACACGTCCCGGCCAGCTCGTTCCTCGACTTCGAGGCAGGGAGCTGGAGACTGATCAACAAGCCTGGCCGCTCCTGTGCAACCCTGGCGCGGGTGGCTGCCGGCCGAGCCGCCCACGGAGACCGCTTCCTGGCCCCGTACTACGGCAGCGGGTCGGGCACCACTGGTCGCAGCATTCACCGGCCGATCGGCACAGTGACGACAAAAGCGCGCTGGGCCCTGATCAACGGCGACTACATGCGCATGGTGACCGTTCCCGAAAACTGCGCGGCCATGGGATTCCCCAAGGACTACCAGTTGCCCGCGCAGATCCACCAAGCCACCCACCTGCTGGGCAATTCCGTGTGCCCACCCGTCGCCTGCGACGTGATCAGCACTCTGGCCGCCCAGCTCTGACCGCCCCATGACCCCGACCCCACACCCGACCTGCCAGCAGCTGCTGCAGCGCGCAGGCCACGTCATCAACACCACTGCCAGCGCCTGGTGCCTGGCCCCCGTCTCTTCTTGAAAGGCTCCCTATGCAAATCGCAGAACACCACCGCGAACAGTTCGAGCTCGCCTATGCGACAGCCTGGGCCAAAGACCGCGAAGGCGGCGAAACGCCCGAGCAGCTGGCGGCCGAGATCAAGTCCTGGCGCGCCGGCGATACCTATGAAGAGGAATTCATCCGCCTGCGCTTCGGCTGGGAGGGCTACCAGTGGGCGCGCGCCAGCCAGTGCCTGGCCCAGATCGAGGAGCCGGCCCAGCCCGTGCTGTACGTGAGCCCTGGGCAGTTGGCGAACCACAGCAACCCGGAAGGCCCGGAAAGCGCGAAAGCCGGACGCTACCTGCCCGCGCGCAAGACCCCAGCGGGCAAGTTCATCCAGCCGCTCTACGCCGGGGCAGCTCCTGCCGCCGTGGCGGGGTCGGACCTGAACCCAGCTGAGGCGGACCTGCCAGACGTTGAGGATATGGCGCACAGCGCCGTGCAGGAAGCCTTGAGCTTTGGCGTCAACCACGACGTCTTCCATCGCTGGATGCGCGCCGTGATGGACAAGACCGTGGAAGCGATGACCGCAGCGCCCGCCCTGGAAGCGCCTGCAGCCCCAGAGCCTGAAACGGTGGCATGGCTCAACAAGCCTATTCAGCTGGTCAACGGCGAAAAGGCAGGCGATCTGCCAGCCACCGTGGATTTCAAGCGCCATGCTGTCGCCCACGAATGGCATCAGGCTGAGCCGTTGGTGCGTCTCTCCGATGCGCTGACCTATGCGAAGGCGCTGGCAGCAGCGCCCCAGGCACCTCGGCTAGGCGAAGATGCGCTGCATCTGCTCCGCAGGCTGCTCTCCAATCAGCACACGTTCACCGGGCCAGAGTTCCGGGCAGCGCCCCAGGCACCTGCTGCTCCTGCAGTGGATGTTTTGTCGCAGGCAGTGCGCGACGTGCTGGCCGAGCGACGGCGCCAGGTGGAGGCCGAGGGCTACGACACGGAGCACGATGACGCCCATGTGATGGGAGAGATTGGCGCCCTGGCAGCGCTGTACCTGATGCCAGATGGCGCGCGTGATTGGGATGCGACCAGCACCACCTACGGCGCCACGCTCGGCCAGTCCCTGCTGCCCAAAAACTGGACCATGCCGACGATGGGTGAAGACCGCCGTCGCGATCTGGTGAAGGGAATTGCCTGTGGCCTGGCTGAGCTGGAGCGCTGGGACCGAGTATCAGTCCAGGCTGGCTACTTGGAGTGCACGCAATTCCATGTGCTGAACCAGTCTGCGCTGGACCTCGACACGGTGGCCGCAGCCCAGGCCAAGGAAGGCGGTGAAGCATGACGCGCCCCGGATACACACCGGCCGTAGATGCGGCATACAAGGCCTATCGGGCAGCGGAAAAGGAGTTGCTCGCCGCAATGCAGCGCGACTACCCGAAGGGTGCCCAGGTGAGGATTCACCACGACCGAGGCCAGTTCGATGCCACTGTCACTGGATGGCGAACCGATGGCGGCCCGGAGATCTGCGTGCGCAACCACCGCACCGGCAAAGGCAGCAAATGGTGGGCCGTGCGAGTCGAGGTCCTCGACGCAGCCCAGGCAGCAGCCAAGGGGGCAGGCGAGCAATGAACGGCGCACAACAAATTCAGCACGAGCGCGAAGCCAGGGACCTGGAAAACCACAGGCAGCGGGTTACGTGGTTGAGCGCTCCTGAGCCGAAATGGAGTTGCGACACCCGCGTGGACTCCCACACACGGCACGTTTTGCTGCTGCAAAGCAAGGCCGCCATAGAAGCGCACGCACAGCGCCCCACTGCGCACAAGGAGAGCTGACATGTCGAAAGTGATTTTTGAAACCATCTCCGGAGACGGAGGAACCGGCCACTACATATCCGACCACCGTTGTGGTGGCGTGAAGCCACTCGGCGGCGGGCGCTTGACTCAGCGCGCAGAACTCAATCCCAAGGAGGTGATAGCCGCCCTCGAAATGAGTACTGCTGGTCGTGCAGCGCTTGCGACATACGTAAAGCGCTTCCAGGAGCGCAAGGAGAGCTGAATGGCAGACATGAATTGCCCCTACTGCGGCGCAGATCAGGAGGCCAACCACGATGACGGCGCAGGCTACGCAGAAGACGTGCTCCACGAACACTGGTGCCGAGCCTGCGACAAGCACTTCGTCTTCGAGACCTTCATCAGCCTGAGCTACGAGGCCAAGAAGGCCGACTGCCTCAATGGCGCACCGCATACCTGGCTGGCCACAAAGACCTGGCCGCCGCAGTACCGCCGCATGCGCTGCATGGAGTGCGGAGAGGAGCGGCAGCCGACGCCTGAAGAACGCGCGGCACTCGACATCCCAGAGCGCGCCCAGGCGCAGCAGAAAGGACCGGCATCGTGAAAACCATTCTCTACGGCCCCGTCACCGAGGCGCACCTGGCCGATGCGTCTCTGTTCTCCGGCATCGACCCGACAGCGTTTGTTACCGACGGAACGCAGAAGCCGCCGGCGACCACGCTGCCTGTCGAGACCATTCCTGTCTGCCCCTTGGTCGGCGACAGCGCGGGCGAGCTGCAGAACCACTGGCGCCTGGTGCTGGCCGCAGACGCCCTGATTCTCGTCGGCCAAAACGACCACCTGCTGCACGCGGCGGGTCGGTACTCCCTCCCGATCTATCACTCGGAGACCTGAACTATGGCCCTAACTTTGCTGGAGCACTCATCCTCCGGGTACGTGGGGCGGACGTTCGCCAACGCCACATCGGCCGACCTGACCCTGGCCTTTGCCTGCGATTTCACGACTGCGGGTGAAAAACTCACCGCCCGCAGCGCCGCAAGCCGTCTTGTGCGTCTACGGCTCTCGGGGGGTGGAGATCCGGCAGAGTCAGCCGTATGTGTTTTACGGGCCAAGGGGGTTCGACCCTTGCAGAGTGTGAACATCGCGGGCAACGGCCTTTACACCCTCGTCCAGTACAGCTGGACGCAGGCTCGCATCAACCAGTGGGTGTATGACGTGCTGAAGCTCGTACACCACACCGCCGACTTACGCACGGTGCGCAGTGGAGGCCAGACCGGTGTCGACCTGGCCGGGCTCGTCGCCGGTTGCGCCCTTGGTCTTCCGACCACCGGTCTGTTTCCACGGGGCTTTCGACAACGCGACGCAGAGGGCATCGACATCAGCCGCAGCGCGGAAGACCTCCATGCTGAAATCAATGGCTGGGTGAGGGCCCTTCGTCGGTGACTGCATTGCTGCACGCCTGCCGGTCCAAGGTCACTTGGTCGAGCAGGCGTTGCACGTCGAGGTCTCGCTGCCGGAGAAGTCCTCGACCTTCGACAAGTAGTTCGACACCCTCGCCTGCCAGTCCGCCGAGGGCTTCAAGCCGATCGAACGCACGCTGGCAGGCAACGGCGTCAGCTGGATCTCCCGAGCGACCACGGGTGGTTGCGGAGGCGAGTTGGTCGCGCAGCCGGCCAGCAGTACGCTGCTCAGCAACAAGCTGGCGGCCCAGAGACTCTTTGTCTTTCGCATAATTCTCTTCCTTCATTTGTTGATCAGCAGCGTGCTGCTGCTCGCGTTTCGCCAATTGGGTCTCGTGGGCTCGTGCAGCCGAATCACGCGAGACGGTCAACTCCGCCGCCTGCCGGCCCGCGTCGGCCAGGTCGAGTTGCAGGCCCAGGTTGCGCAGGTGCAGTTGCTGGACGAGCAGCACCAGCATGCCGATCGCCACCCAGTGCCCGTACCGAGCGAGGGCGGCAATCACGCCAGCACCTTTTTGGCAGCCGCCCACAACGCCAAGCGATCGTCCAAGCCATTCGTGCCTCCGTTGATCTTCTTGGTGATGCCCAAGAAATCGCCCCGATCGGCAAGGGCGTTCAAACCCCGGCTATGCCAGAACCAGGCTGCGGACAAGGCAGCCCAGGCTGGTTGCTCCAGTGCCACGGGGTCTTGCTCGAAGTCCGGTGCCCGAGGCTCGACAGCGCGCAAGGCCCGGGTCGCCGCCTTGTAGTTGTCCCGGCCGGTGACCTGGATGAGCCCTCGACCCAGGAACCGCTTGCCGTCGCCGGGCTCGACGTTGCCCAGGTCCCGACGGCCCTCGTACCGCAGCTGCGCCGCAGTAGGACCCCAGATCTCGCGCACATAGACCAATCGGCCGGATTCGTGCCCCACCTGGGCCAGGAAAGCCGCGATGCGCGCCGGCGAGTCGATGCCGTAGCGCGCGCAGGCTTCGGTAATGGCAGAGGCCCACTGGGTCGCACGCATCAGCGTGGCGCCCGTGCATGCCGAGACGATTTCAGGTGTGAGTTTCATTCTTCAACGTCCTCCAGGGGTAAGTTCGGCGCCGGCCCTTCGATCGCCAAATTGCGTATGTAGACCTGTTGGCCTACCGTGGCTTCGCCCACCACCTGCGTGATGTTTCCGCCCACTTCTTCGACCCGGACAGTCGTGCCGTCAACCGCCAGGACAGTGCCGACTCGCCGCGGTGCGCGCGGCAGCAGTCGCTCAAAACGCTTAAACAGGTTCAACGTGTGTCTCCAAAGTCAGGGTTTGGTAGATCGTCGGCATCGACACGTCGACAGACACGCCGCGCGACAGGCCGATATGGGTGTTGCCGCCTTCGACGTAGCGCACGAAGTTGCCGGGCTTGATGATTCCGGTCTCGGCGAGCACAGGCAGCCGCAGCGCCACCGTTGCGATGCGGCCCGTGTCAGAAAGGATGGCCCTGCCCCGTTGGCGCACCGCGTCTGCATGCGTGATCAAAGGGTCCACCACCGTAGGCGCCGGCAGGTCTCCCGCAGTGCCGGATCGCGTGTATCGACCATGCACGCCGTGCTCCTGGCCGATGACGAATGCGCGGTTGTAGCGAGGCTTCTCCGTCCACTCGAAGCTCTCCTGCGAGGTCACGGCCGCAGGCAACTCGAAGTTCGGGGTCACAGAATCCCACTCCCAAGCGGGCGCGGGATACCGCAGGTGCATGAGCAGCGACCGGTCGGTGTTGTGAGGCTGGACGTATGCGCCGGCGGCCCCTGCCACGGCGTTGACCGCCGAGATGTAGGAGCCGCTGTGGTTGAACACGCCCGCCGGCACAAGCCAGTCGGTCAGGTTCCAGGCGGCAACCGTCCATCCGATGGGCACACCATTCAGGGTCAAGATGTCTTCCACGAGTTGCCGTGCGGTGCGCGGGAACTCGTTGCCGAACGACATTTCAGGGGCATACGGCGCATCCAGTTCCGCTCCCAGGCCCCGGCCCGAAACCCGCAGTTGGGAAGACCCGAACGTGCGGTCTCGCGCGATACGCTCCAGGGCGAAATTGAAGGGCGTGCCATTGATGGTCGCCTGTACGACCACGGGGTCGCCGTCGCTATTTGGCTGGACATCGGCCAGTGCTTGCCCCGGAACTGCAGCTGAGAATTGCCAGGTCCACGAATCCACGTCCAGAGACATGTTCAGCGAGGTCGCGGGAATGATTCGCCCGTTGTCCAGGCGGATGAGTAATGCGCTGTTGATCGTCAAGTAAACCTCCTTTACCGGCACGACAACGGTCGGCTCGGGGTTGACGCCGCCCTTGCAGCAGAAAAAGACCAGCTCGGTGCTGCCCGTCCAGGCCTGCGCAAACACCAGCTCCACGGCACCCCCGGGCGGCGGCACATAGCACGGCGGCGGCTTGGGCGGATCGACCGGTCGGCCCGGCGTGATGCCCGGCGGCGGCACCATGGCGTCCTGATACCGCGCACCGCCCATGACCACGGCCAGCTGCAGGGCGTCGCCCATGCTGCTGGTGTGCCAGGCACCCCGCTGCAGGCCGTCGCCGAAGGCCTGCACGGTGGCGCGGCGCACGCGGATGGCTTCCTGGAATCGCTGCAGCACAGCCGCCTGGGCGGCCAGGGCGTTGTCCATGCCCTGGCGCGTGGCCAGGTGCATGCGGATGGCTTCCTGCCAGGGCTGGGCGGTGATGCCCGCCACGGCCAGGGCGTTGCCCATGCCCTGGCGCGTGTCCAGGCGCAGGCGCTGCGAGTCCTGCCAGCGGTGCACGGTGGTCGCGCCGACAGCCATGGCCTGCCCGCCACCGATGCGCGTGGTGCTGCTGGCCACGGCCGACTGCTGGTAGACCGACACCAGGGCGCCGCGCGCAGCTGCTGCCTCTTCAAACCCTGACAGCGTGCCGCCCACGGCCGGGCGGTCGGTGCGCGTCTGGTAGACCGCGCCGAGCGCGACCCGCGCGCCAGGCAGCCGGATGGCAGTGGCAGCTGTCTTGCGCCGCATGGCACGGATGCCCACGCGGGCGCCGGGCAGGCGGATGGCTGCCCGTGCGACTGCGTCCTCGCTGGAGCTCGAGTCGTCCTCGTTGCCGAACACCAGCTCGTTGGGCGAACCACCGGCCAGCGGACGACGGAAGATCAGCTCGATGATCGCCATGGGCTACTCGATGTAGCTGGTCGGAGCCAGCGTGAGGTAGCCGCCCGCGTACAGCTGCGTGCTGTCCGGGATCTGGATCTGCCCTTCGCCGCCTTCGGCCGACACATCCACGTCCATCACCAGCGCACCCGCCGCAGACACGATGCGGCCCCAGGTCGCAATGCCAGACTCGAGGATCATGGCGCCTGCTGCATCGCGAGCCAGCAGCCGCAGCCGGCCGGCCACGATCTCGCCGCAGGGCTTGGCCAGCGGCAGCTCTACCAGCATGGGCAGGGCCGAGGCCTCTCCGAAGGCGGGCCGCTCGGCGTCTGCAAAGAACCGAACGCAGGCCGTGCCCGAGCCCACATCAAGCAGCAGGTCGCGCAGCCCCTGCAGGCGGGCCTCGTTCGCGGCTATGGTGATCTCAACGCCGCGCAGGGTCATGGCATGGCCTCCGGGGTGACGCGGTCGGCCACAACGGCGCGGAAGTCGCCCTCATGGTCGTAACTCAGGACCGTGTATGCGGTGGTGCTGTCAATGTGCGCGAATTCGTAGTCTCCCTGGGCATTGCTCCAGGTCTCGCGGATCAGCAGGCCATCACGGTCGCGGTACAACCGCACACGGCGCGAGACAGGCACCTTGGGGCTGTTCTTGTCTTGCTGCTCAACAGTGCGCCCACGCACGCGACCCAAGGTGTCGCCTCCCAAAACATAGTCCAGGCGGCCTGCACCAACAGGCGATACCCTGTATGCCCCTTGGTAAATTTCACGCCCGCCCACGCCCACGGCAGTCGTGGGCTGGAGCAAGCTGGTTGGATAAGACAGCTCCGCCATATCACTTAGCGCCAAGGGCCCGTGATATCGATGAAGCCATATCCCGACGGGGCTCCGGCAGAGCCAGAATGCGGAAGTGCCAGCAGGCGACGGGCGCTTATTGCTTCGATCAGGGTCGAGTCACGCTCGAAATACTGAGCGACCTGCGACTGCGGCACGTAGCGGTATCCGGGGACAACCGCCCGTGGCGTGTTGTTGACGATGGGCGCATTGTTCAAGTACAACTGCGAGAGCTTCAATTCACCGTCCACGTCACTCGGGAAAACTCCCAGGCCGGAGTCGGTCCCGGAGCCAGCACTCACGGCTCCTGCGTAGCTCCTGAGATCCGGGGCTACACTGCTGCCCAAACCTGTTACAGCCCTTGGCAAAAAATACCAGTTGCTGGATGCTGTATCTAGGCTGCCATTGTTTGGCGCGGCCGTAACGTTGGATTGTGAAGTCCCCCCGCAAAGCAGACAGGCGTATGCGTCACCGGCTTTGCGCAGCGCCAACATGTCGCCAAACCCCCTGGTGCCTCCTGCGGTGCTGGTCGCAGTGGATGAGGTAGCCGGCGCGGTGTTGTCAACGAAGAAGCGGCTGTCTCCCGCGATCAGCCAACGGGTGGCAGTGGTATTGGCCGAGACACTCTTGGCCCACCAGCAGCCATCAGCCCGCTGCGCGACCGTAGGAAAAGGTCCAGTCCCGGTATCGATGGCCGACATGTTTTCATATGCGCGCAACGATGCGGCGGTCGTGGTCCGGTCATCGACATAGAGATACATGCCCAAGCTCTGCGGATCTGTGGAGCGGTACACGGCCTGGTTGGTCCCAGAAAACGGTTTGGCCCAGCCCAACGCCGCAAACTTGAACGTGATGCCTGTGCCGTTGTCCACGCTGTCGGGCGCGGCCGTGCGGAACTTGAACACGCCGCTGGCCGACTCGGTCACGCGCTGCTCACCGTTGAGCAGGGCCTGCGCGGCGCCGGCGATCAGCAGCACGCTGTCGGGCGTGGGAGGCTGCGAAGCGCCCACGGAAAACTCCACCGTGGCCACGCCGGCCGCCACCGTGATGCGCGTGGCCGCGCGCAGGCCGAAGCCCGTGACTAGGCAGGCATCGAGCACAGCGATCTTGCTGCCGGCCTGGCCGTTTTGCACGGGCGCGCCGTACATCGTCGAGAGAAAGTGCTTGACGCTGGTATCGACAAGGGATGCCATGGGTGATCTCCAAAGAATCAGGGGCGGTCGACGCTGCCGCGCACCAGGTGCTCGAACTGGTAGTCGTCGGCCACAGCCTCGCTGGGCTGCACGGTGCGGATGAGGGCATGGGGGGCAATGCCGCCCTCGGTGTTGATGCGCAGCACGTTGCCGGCGCTCCAACCCTGGCCCCAGCCGAGGGCGCGGATCGTGATGTAGGGCACGCCGCTGATCGGGTTGATGGGCGCGAAATCCACGTTGGTGGAGCCCGTGCCCAGGTTGCCCACGTGCTCGCCGATGAACTCGAAGGTCGTGGCGCTCAAGAAACGGCACATCCAGCGCTCGGGCAGCGCGCCGGCATTTGTGACGACCAGGGGGGCGATGGTGTCGTTGTAGCTGGCCAAGGCCTCGGGGCCGTCGACCGTGTCCTGCCACCTGCTCTGCCAAGTGGCCTGGTCAAACATCACGCTGACGCGAGCGCGCAGCGTTCCTACCATCAGCGCGCTGGAGACCACGGTGCCCATAGGGAACTCATGACTCAGTTGCTTGGTGATCGCCAGCATGCCGTTGATCTGTACATCGCTGACGCGCGCCATCTCTTCGATCCGGTGCTGGAACGTCACGGGCTGGGCCCAGCCCGTAATGTCGCTGACGGTGATCTTGCCGGCCTCCAGATCCACGCTCCAGCCCTGCTGGATACGCTGGCCATCGGCGCCGAGGACATAGGCACGGGAGAGCCGCACTCGGCCGCAGTTGATGACCTGGCCGTTGGTCACAGTGACCGGGCCGACCGTCCCGGTGTGGCCGATCACGATGTAGCTGCCCACGCGGTAGATGGGCACGCGGCCATCGGGCGGCAGGCGCACGGGGTCCAGGCCGATCACGTCCGCGTCCAGCGGCAGGTAGATGTAGCTGACGCTGTTGTAGCGCAGCGTGGTCGGGTCCACGGGCCAGGGGCGCCAGATGCGGTTCGGCTGCACTGCACCGATGTCGTCTGCCGAGTACCACCATTCAGCCTTCTGGGCAGCGGTCAGCGAGGTGTCCAGCACATAGTCGCCGAACTGCAGCTCGACCACGCCGCTCTGGTAGTCGATCTTGCCGCGCAGGTGCGTGCCCGAAATCACGCCGTCGATGCCAGCAGAGGCCGTGATCTGCTCGCCCGTGGCATCGGACAGGTTCATGACAAAGCCGCTGGGCTTGATCGGCGCCGCTGCGGTGCGCATGAAGATGCTGGCCGTGGTCCAGTTCTGGCGCACGGTCCACAGGCTCTCGACCACCAGGTCGGTGGCCGGGCCATCGACCACATAGTCGAAGATCCGCGCCACGCCGCTGGAGTAGTCCAGCGCGCCGGCCACGATGCCCAGGGCCGTGGTCGTGCGGTCGCGCACGAGCACGCCGTCGTAGTCCTCGTAGACATGGCCCATCCACCGAATCCGCACGCTGCCCGGCACGATGTAGTCGGTGGTGTAGGGGCACAGGTCCAGCACCACCGGCTCGGGCGTGAAGTTCATGACATGGTGCTGGGCACTGGCGAAGTCCTCGGCATAGGTCACGGTCACCGTGCTGCCGGCCAGCAGCTCTTCGCTGACGGAGGTGTCGCTGCGGTCGCCGCCTTTGGACACCGTCGAAAAGCTCGGGTCGCTACCGCCGCCGCCCATCGTGGTCTCTTCAAAGCTCAGGGCGTTTTCGTAGTCGCTGTTGTAGCCCTCGGTCTTGCTGTCCAGCTGGACGAACTTGATGTTGAGGAACTTGCCCGCGTAGTTGATGGTGCCGTCCGGGCCGAACGTACCCTGGCCGTCATCGGTCAACAGGTGACGCACCGTGTCCTGGGTCTTGCTGGTCTGGTAGCTGGACCGGCTGTGCGTGGACGATGAGCTGGCCGATGTCTTGGTGGTCTGCAAGACAATGCCTGCGGAAACTCCTGCCATGGTTCTTCTCCCTTGTTCTGATCAAGCGCCCCAGCGCCGGTATTCCACGCCGCCAATGGACTTGACGCCTGCCGTGTACTCGGCATCCGTCCAGACCACGCCATCGACATCGGGCGGCACGTACTGATTGCCCGTGGGCGAACTGGTGGCACCGACCTCGATGTAGACGGACTCGCCGCTGTCGCGCGTGCCGCCCTGGGCCATGTACTTGCCCGTGGTCGATCCATCGGACAGCGGTACGCGCGAGGTGATGACGGGCGCAGGCGCCGGTGGCACCTGGGGCAGGTAGCTGAACTTGCCGCTGCCTCCGTTTTTGGAGGCCGAGGTGCCACCGGATGAGGCGCCGGAGCTGGCCGAGAGGTTGCGCACGGTGACCCAGGCCACAGACACTGTGCCGGGCGCTGGCACGGTGTCCAGAGTGATGGAGGCGTAGCCGCCTGCGTCCAGCGTGACCGCCACGTTCTTGTTGATGACCACCGCGTAGTCGTACTCGATGGCGAACTGCCCGCCAGCGTCAATCATGAATTGCGGGCGCAGCAGCAGCGCGGCCGAGGCATAGTTGATCTCGCCCGTGGCGGCGCCCTGCAGGTCGCCCTGGCCGTTGTCCGTGGCCGTGCGCAACACGCCGCCCGAGGTCCATTTGATGACCAGCGTGCCGGGCTTGATGCCCTGGTGTGGCAGACGCATGGCGTGCTCGGGCAGCCGCCAGCCCGTGGCGCTGGAGCGGTTCACGAAGGCCGAGGCCTCGCCCCACTGGAAGATGATGGAGCTGCTCACGTCGGGCAGCGCAGGCAGCGTCACGGACACCGAGCCATTCGCATAGTTGACCGTGCCCACGGCCGAGCCCGTCAGCTCGCCCTGGCCGTTGTCGGATGCGGTGTACCAGACGCCCATAACCTGGAACGAGACCACCAGGGTGTTCGGCGCCGGAAAAGGCTTGAGGATGGCCACCCAGGAAAAGCTTCGGTTCTCCTGTCCGACCTTGATGCGGCGCGTGTGCGGAGCATTGGGCACGCGGATCTCGCGCGGCGAGGTGGCGAGCACCAACTCCCGCACGCCGGCCGGGCGCTGGTCCAGCGCCGCAGTCTCGGTGCGGGAGTTGGGCACAAGCTGGGTGTAGATGCTGGCAACGCGCAGCATGCTCTCGCCCAGTTGCACGGCTGCCGTCAGGGGCTGGGCTCCATAGAAGCTGGCAGCGTCCGCCACTGTGGTGTCCCGGATGCGGGTCTTGCTGGGGTCCATCGACCAGGCCCGGTTGGGCGGCGACCCTGGAAAGGCACTGCGCAGCCGGGGCGTGATCTCGCAGGTGGTGACGCTGGCTGTGTAGTCGGTATAGCCGCCGCTGGAGGAATAGGAAAACTGGAGGGTCTCGGTCTCGGCGCGCAGCACGCGCACGTACTGCAGCACCTGGCTGGCCAAGCCCTCGTTGTAGACGAGGATCAGTGTGCGGCCGATGGTCGGCGCGGGGGTGCCGGGCCGGTGGAAGATCTTGATGGAGCCCTGGCCCTGCACGTGGTTCTCGAGCAGGTAACCGCCCCACTCCGTGCCCGGAATCAGATAGGCTGCGATGGCGGCGGCGATTTCCGAACGGCGCGCAAACACGCTGCAGGGCGCGATGGTGATGGACACGTTCGGGTCGTTGGGCACGGCCGAGACGATGACGTTGGTGTCCATCAGCGGCTCGGTGGTGGGCGTTTGCACGGCCGCGTGCACCTGGCGGATGGACACGTCGCCGCCGGCACGGTCGACCTCGGTGATGTCCTCGAAGACGCCATTGCTCTTGCCCCAGGGGATGACATTGCCAGTGGGGCCGCCGCCACCGTTGGCATCATCGGTCATCACCTTGGATTCGAGCAGGCGGATGTCGCCGTCTTTGATTGGCATCTGCTAAATCTCCATGAGGCGGATCACGCACAGATACCAGTCCGTTGTGACGCGATCCCTGTAATGCACGACAGGTCGTGCCTCCAGGCCGCCGTCCTGATGCCTGAAAATCACTGTCCGCGTTTCGTTTCGCAGTGTAAGAACGAGCTGTAGACCCGGCACTGCGGCCCAATTTCGCAACTGCACAACGACTGCCGACTGCATCCAGGCGCTGCTGTCGTCTTCTGGCTCCAGCGTGATAGGCCGCCCTTTGTTCATGGCGGCCACCTGCACGTCCAAGGCCCCGGTGATCGTTCGCTGAACGTTCTGTTGCACCGGGTGCCAGTTGTCTTCATCCGACCACAGCAGATCTGGGTCGAGGGTCAAGGTGGCGGTGCCATCCGACAAAGTGATCACGATGAGGTTCCTCCCGATGCTTCCAATTCGCGCAACAGCGCAGTCAAGGTGTTGGCGTCGGAATCCGATGCGACGCTGATTTTTCTCTGCCGTCCGCCGAGATTTATGACCACAGTTTTTGTTCCGTTGGGCACTGCTTGACCGCCATCGGCATTCGAACCTGTGTTTACTCGGGTGCGGGCATTTGACAAGACGCGCTCGTTAATTGCTTCGTTAACCAGCGTGAACCAGTCTTTGCTAGCTCCGAGGCCTTGAGACGTGCTCGACGGTTGTCCGTCGCGAATAAATTGATCTACGAGGGCGAGTGCCTCTGCTTCAGACAACCCCTGCGCCTTGGCCGTGTCAAATACATACCGCTGAGTCGGCGCGGACTGCTGCATACGCTGCCCATTTGCATCCAGCGTGAATCCGTCTTTGTCGATATTCCATTTCTTACGATAGGCCTCTGCAGCTTTTTCGGCTGCCGCTGCTTCTCGCTCAAGAAGTGCAATCTGCTTTTCAGAATAATCGGAAGACTGCATATAGCGCATATTCAGCTTGTCGATTGCATCAGCATGATCTCTACTGGCAGAAACCGCGCCGTTTCTCGCCCGCACTTCGTCTCGCAAATCGCCAATTAGGCCTTTACGCAGCCCGATCCCGTCTTTCAGAGTCTTAAGCTCGCGCTCTAATGCAGTAACCGCCTCTCCCGCTGCTTTAGCGCGCAGGATGTCGGCTTCCGCCGCTTGTATACTTAAATCGATAGCTGCAATCTTTTGTGCCCGTAGTGGATCGTCAAGGCCAATCTCTTCCTTCTTAATCTGAAGCATCGCAATCTTCGCCTTGGTTTCTGCGATGACTGCGTCCATAGTCGTCCTTGTAATTTTTATCTCTAATTCTTTTTGCTCAATCAGCAATTTCTTAAGCTTATATTCGTCTCCGTCTGTTCTGGCCTTATCGATCGCCAAATTCAACTTCGCTTTGTCTAGGTCATACTGAGCTAGGGTCAGTTGATACCCAGTGCGTATTGCCGTTATGCCCAACTCGGCATTAGCATTACGATCTTTTTCCGCGTCACGCACCTTGTAAATTGCGATAGCCTGCTTTTCGAAAGCATCAGTGACATTCTTCTCTGTCGCCATGCCTCGTTCTTTTAGCGCTAGCGCAAGGGTGTACTCCCTGTTCGCTGCTTCTTGCGCCGCCCTTAGCGATTCCAGCTTAACGGACTGATCTCCCAGAGTCTCTGTTGTCAAACGGCGCTGCAACGCCTCTACGCGAGCAACTTCCGCTGACTGCTTAGCTTGCTCTGCTTCTGCACGCCCCGTATTCAATTTCTCTTTGAGCTTATCGGTTTGATCTTTAACCGCCTGCGCATCCAAGTTACGAGCTTTAGCGTTTTGCTCAACAACTGCAATCTCTTGCTCCAATATCTTTACGGCTTCAGCCCGCTCGCTTGCCTCTACTGCAATAGCCTGCGCGTATTTTTCTTTCATCTCTGCCGTTACGCGGGTCGTCTCACTCTCACGCCCCATGAGTTCGGTAATTCGTATAACTGCATCGCCTTCATCCTTAGCAGCTTTAGCAATTTTGGCGGCGTCCTCAATACGTTTTTCTTGAGCTTTTAGGGCTGTTTGACTAGCCACTTGATACTGAATGAGCTTGGCGCTCAAATTCAAAGTAGCGTCGGCGTTGAGGCTCGCAGCCAATGCTTGTAATTTCAATGACTCTGTAGCACCTTCAGCAGCAGATTGCGCCATCGCCATTTTTGCGGCTATGTTGGCTACGCTATTTGACAACTGGTCGCCACCACTAACGGCCTTCACCATAGACTGCGTGAGGCCTTTAACCCGGTCATCTGCAGCAGTCCATATATCTTTCAGAGCAGTCCATGGATTGGTCCATGTAATGACCGCTGCTGCAAGTACACCCCCTGAGCGGATCAGAGCCCCGAAGACTTCAACGAGCCCACCTACCGCCACGCTGGCCAGCCCAAGGACAAGGCTAAGGGCACGGATAGCAGCAGTCAGTATGTTCGTGCCTCCCGCATCCCCCAAACTTTGGGCTAAGGCGGTTAGCATGTTCTTGAGATCATTCCATGCAGGGATGATTCCCGTACTTTCTCCGTGCAGTCCTTTCAATGCCTGCGTGAATGGCTCTACGAAATCCCGCGTTGCCAGCTTGCCTGATTCAACCAAAGAGATGAGTTGGGCTTGCGTGAGCCCCATCCCCTTTGCAACGAGCCCCAGGGCGCCCGGCAGACGATCTCCGAGTTGCTGTCGCAACTCTTCCATCGAGACGACGCCTTTACTCGCCATTTGTCCCAGGGCGTTCAAGGACCCCGCTGTTGCTTCTGCATCAAGACCCAATGTGGCTGCCGCTTTAGTAACTGCTGCGAACAATGCGTTGGATTGCTCCAATGGGATATTGGCGCTATGCATAGCCGCCGAGAAACGCACGAACTCCCCGCCCAAACTGCCAACGGCAACGCCTGCGTCACGAGCCGTCTTGTTCAAGAAAATAATTTGGGATGCTGTCGTGCCAGTATCTTTATATATGGCATTCAACCCACGGCGCATCTGATCCAATTGGATAATGGCCGCTATGGCTGCCGCACCCATCTCCTTGACCTTGTTGACCAAGTACCCGATGCCGTCAGCGATCAAATTGCCTGCCGTGATCTGCCCCATGCTGTTCTTCAGCAGCCCGGCAGCCTTGTCGGCCAAGGTCATGGTGCCAGACACCTGGCGCAGCTCGCGCTCAAGGCTCTGCACCTTCGTCTCGGCCTGCTGCATAGCCACGGCCAGGGCGCTACCCGTCACCTTGCCTGATGCAGCCAGGGTGGCCATGGCCTCGTTGGTGCTGGCGATCTCGCGCTGAATCTCCTCGATCGGACGCACGTTGATCTGCTTGAACGCATCGTTCACGCGCTGGGTGTTGGCCGTCAGCTCCTGCTGTTTGCGATCTGCATCGTCGAGGGCCTGCTCCCAGAAGCGCACGTACTCGGCCGCCTGGACCATCTTCTGGGCCTCGGCCGCTTGCTTGGCGAAGGCATTCTGTGCAGACAGCTCACGCAAAGCCGCGACCTGCTCCTGGGTGCGCTTTGTGGACTGCTCCTGTGCCACGCGCATCGAGACAATGGCGTTCGCTTCTCGCTGCCAGGCCTCTTCGTCCGCCGTGGCCCGTGCCTTGGCTGCGGCGTAATCCATGGCGCTCTTCGCTGCCTCGCGCAGAGCTGCAGTTTCAGCCAGGAGCGCCGCTTCACCGCGTGCATACAGTTCGGCCAGGCCCTTGGCCTCGATAGCAGCCAAGCGATCCGCCTCTGCCATGTCATCGATCTCTGCTCTGCGATCTTGCGCCGCCTTGGTGGCGCGCGTGAAGGTGGACTGCAAGGCCGCTTCAGCACCGGCAAGATCCGATACGTCCACCCCCAAGGCGTCAGCTGCTGCGCCCGCTTCGCGCAAGGCTGCGCTCTGTTTTTCGACAGTTGCAGCAGTTGCGGCCACTTGCCGTTCCGCAGCCTTGTACGCGCCTTCAGCCTTACGCTGATCAGCCGCCGCCTGCGTGACCGCCTCGCTGGCGCGCCGGTTTTCATCCCGCAGGGTCACAAGCGCCAAGTTGGCTTGGTTTTGAGCAGCGACCAGTGCCTGCAGTCGGCTGCGGTACTCGGCCGTTTGCTTGCCGGCGTTGTCGTATTCAGCCTTCAGCGCGCGCAGTGCATTGCCGGCCTCGATGTATGTCTTCTCCCCTTCGAGCAGACCTTGCCGGGCCGTGTCCTGTGCTGCACGCGCCTGGTCCGTAGCGGCGCGCAAGGTCTCCAGGCGTTGGGCCAGGTCTTGGGCTGTTTGGCCGGCCCCTTCCTGGCGAGCCTGCAGCGCTGCAGTCTGATCGGCCAACGCCTTCACGCCCTGGAGCGCGGCATTCTGTTCGCCCAGGCGGCTGATCTCGTCCGCAAGTTGCCCGAACTCGGCCGCGCTGGCGTCGCCCGTGTCCGCCAGGCGGCGCAGCTCCTTTTCCAGTTTGGTGATGTTCTCCTGACCAAGAGACTCTATGCTCAGGGTCAGTTTCGCATCGCGGCTGCTTGTGGCCATGTGTCAGATCCTCGGAAAAACAAAACCCGCCAGCGCTCGAAAGCAGTGGCGGGTTGGGCTGCGGGCAGTGGCCCCGCCACGGAGGAAGGTGCTTACTGCACGGGGTCTTGCACTTCGACGATGTACGGTGCGTCCTTGCCCGTAGGTGTCTTGAGGTTGCCGGTCAGCGACACGTTGCCGAAGTCGTCAGCCAGGAAGTCGAATGCGGAATCGGCAGACAGCACTGCTTCCCAGACGTTCACCGTGCACTGGGTGCCGTCGGCCTGGTTGATGCCGTCGAAGACAATGTGTGCACGAACTTCGGTGCGGGTCGAGCCCTTGATCGTGCGACCCTTGGCAGCCGAGTAGGCGCCCGAGACATTGACAGTTGCGGCATCTGCAATGGCGCCGCCAGCCAGCGCCATGATCCAGCCCATGGGGCGGTTCAGCTTGTAGTCGGTGCCTTCGACGTAGGTCGTCGTCCCGCCGGTGTTTTCGACCGAGATCAGGTCGTCGAGATTGCGCTTGCCCAGCGCCACCCACTTGCCGAGCTTCACCGTGACAGGTGCGTCGGTCAGAGTGCCGGCCGCTTCGTTCAGCGCCGCATCCGTGCCCAGGAAGGCCATGGTCAGGATGTCGCCCGTGACTTCCTTCAGCTCCATCGTGAAGGTCGTAGGCTGGGCGATGTTCACCGACTCTAGCACCTGGCCATAGTCGCTGCGACCCTTGCTCGTGGATTGCACCGTATTGACAGCGGGCTGCAACTGGAAGCTATTGGCGTAGATTGGACCCACGAGGCCCTGCGGAACGCCGTCGATCAGACGGTTGATGTAGATGTCGCCGGCGCCCAAGAAACTGCGTGCTGCCATGGTGTTCTCCGAAAGATGTTGCGTGCGGCAACGCGCACGTTCAAAGCGACACCAGTTTCGCTATTTTGCTAAATTCCGGACTGCGGGCAAATTTCGGAGTTAGGCCTGGGCGAGCTGTTCGACGAACACCACGTCAATGTGCACTACGGCAAAGACAATGGGCACGCCGTCAGCACGAGGGCCGATGTCGCGGCCGCGATACGAGACCGACTTGACCCGGCCGCCAAAGCTGAATTCAGCGCCAGCGCGTTCGGCGCGCGTGGCATCGGGCGTCAGGTCGAACAGCGCTTTCTTGATATCGGCCAGGATCTCGTGGGCGCGGTCGTTCGGGTGGTCTGGATCGCACTCGGCATAGCCGCCGAGCACGTAGGACTGCGTGACCTGCTGGCTGCCGGCCCCTTGTGCACCGCCCGGCTTGTCCTCGCCTTCGATCAGGACCGCGCACGGCACCTGCTGGTCGTCGATCTTGCGACGGCCTCGGAACACCTGCAGTCCAATGTCGGTTTCGTAGCCGTTGGCCTTGGTGATGGAGGCCAAGCGCATCGTCAGGTACGCTGCAACGTCGCGGGCACGGGTGAAGGGTGTCATCCCAGAATCCTTTCGACCTGCTCGTCGACGCGGCGCAGGAATGTGTCTTGGAGGTCGTCCGCCACCTCGTCGCTGATGCGGGGTGCTTGGTACGCAAAGAGCTGGTACACGGATGGACCATAGAGATGCTTGAGCTTTCCGCCCTCTCGCCGGAAGACGCCGACCTTCTCGCCCGCGGCTGCGCCAGCGCGCAGGTTGAGCAGAAAACCGCTCTGCAGTGTCTTGGCCGCGCCTTTGACCACTGTGACGTTCACGCCTCCCTGCTTACCTCCTGCGGGGATTTTCAGCAGGCCCTTGGAACGGGAGGCACGATTCGTCTTGCGAGGGACGATCACCATCTGGGCGTCGTATGTCGCAAGGCGGGTCATGAGGGCGCGCGAGCCGCTGGCCGTAATCGCAGCCTCGGGCTTGCCGGCCGTGGCGTGATCCACGGTCATGCGCCGACGCAAGTAATCGTCCGTCAGGTTGATGCCGACCGTGATGCGCTCTCGGGCCATCTCGTAGGCCCGGTCAATGGTCTCATTGAGCACCGTGACCGCGACATCCGTGAACCCTTCGGCATTCAGCCGGCCTAGGTTGTCCGCCATCTGGCGGATCTGGTCGACGCCGATCTTGATGGCCGTCAGGCGAGTAGCCATCACCGCACTTCCATCACGACAAAGCGGCGCGACACGCCGTTGTCTTCGACCGGCACCTCCAGGCGGTAGGTCTTGCCGTTCTGCACGAAGGTCTTGTGTTGGCGGGGGTTGTGGCGTGCATGGATGGTGGCCACGTCGCGATTCGCAACCAGGTCGCCCCGGTACTGCGCCTCTTCGCCACCGATGCCGGCCAGTTGCACGCCGTGCTCAATGTTGATCTTGATCGGCGTCGTGGCCCCATCGTAAAAGGCATCCTCGCCTATTTCGTCGAGGATGCCTTCGGCCATTTCTTGGAACAAGTCCAACATGGCGCCCGCCTTTACGCGGCGGCCGTGGTCAGCTCGATGACCGCTTCAGGCAGCGTGTTCAGCACGATGGGGTTCGACTGCGATTCCAGGTCAACGCCTTTGTTGTGCTGCAGGCGCTCTTGCGATGCGTAGTACGGCACGCCCATGGTGTTGACCGTGTCCATGTAATCGCCGGGGGCATAGGCGATCTGGAACATGCCCTGTACACCTTCGGGGTACGCGTAGGCCTTGCCCGGCGGGATGAAATCGTGCTGATCGCCGCTGCCATCGACCACGCCGCCCGAGTACACCTGGAACAACACCCCGTTGAACAGGAATGTCTGGCCGGGGAACTCGCGATTGAACGCCCCGTTCTGGTACAGCTCCCAGGCCTTGTACATCTTGTTGTGGCCGACGAACTTGTCGAACCAGGACTCGCTGCACTTCACGCGAACACGGGTGAAGGACTTGCCGCCCAGCTTGCGCTGAATCGCGCGCTTCAGGTCTTCTGTCTTCTGGCGCAGATCGGTCGTCGAGCTGGCCGAGTTGATGTCGAAGCCGATAACCTGGCGCGTCATACCGAAGATTTGGTACAGGTCCCAGATCACGCTCACGCCGTCGGCATCCAGCACTTCACCGCGCAGCGCACCGACACGCATGTGCTCCAGAGTCAGGTCGATGTTGCCCTTCAGCACCGTCAGCTGGCGGGTCACGATACGCGAGACCTGCTCCACTTCGGTTTCGGAGCCGACCGCGCGCACGTTCTGCACTTCGTCGGCCATGATGGTGTCGCCTTGGGGCAGATGTACCGCAGCGATGGGGATCAGCTTGCGACGCTCGCGGCCGGCCGTGGCGCGCACCCCGCCGCGAGGCGCTGTGGGCACCAGCTTCAGGCCGGAGCCTGTGCGCTCGATCATCATCGAGGTCGTGGTGATGCCATATTCGTTGAACAGCCCTTCGTCGCCCAGTTGGGTTGGGACACGGGGGATGTCGACGATGGTCTGCGTGAGCTGGCTCACGCTGAAGGCGTCGTCATTGAAAATGTCGAGGGTTGCCATTTCTTGTAGCTCCTGAGTCGATCAAAAATGGCTCAGAGAGCCGGGGTGTGGATGCTCAGGCCGCCGACCGCGCCGCGCACCTTGATGCCGACCTTGCGCAGGTCATCTTCGGCCGCAGCCGTCAGGCCGGTCAGGGCCGAGCGCTTGACTTCGCAGTCACTCGTGAAAGCGACAGCCGCCTTCAGGCCTGTAGCGGCGGGCAGATGGCTGTACAGGATGGCGACCGCGGTGCCCGTGCCGGTGTACGGCAGGTAGTTGTCGTCTGCCGGGATCACGTCGAGGGTGGCGCTATCGCCGGCGACAGCTGCTGTGGTGCCGGCCGTCAGCGTGAAGCCGATGCCGCCTGCCGAGAAGGCCGTGCCCAGGGCGCCGGCAGAACCGACTTGGGTGCCGTTCGGATCTTTGACCACGAAGGCGGTCGCCGACGTGAAGTCGATCGTGTAGACGCCTTCGATCGCGAGAGCGCCGGCCGAAGCAGCCGAGATCGTCGGGTTGCCCGTGGCGCCTTCGTCCATCTCGAAAGCGACACCGCCGACAGTGTCCTGGACCAGCAGCGCGCCCGACTTGACCTCGGCGCCGCTCTGGCGCACGTGCACGTTGTCGCGACTGCGCTGCCCGCTGGCCTCATGCAGGATGAAGTCGGCCAGGGGTGGGTTGTTGTAGAGAGCGGTTGCCATGATCAGCGTCCCTTCTTCGATTGAGCGTTGTGCGAAGCCCAAAGCGTGTTCGTGTTGACGACGGCGGGCTTCGCAGGGCCTCCGTTCGTCGTGCCGGTTTTCGGGGTGGCGGGCGCGTTGTCCACCTGGGTGTCTGTGTCGGCCAGGTCCTCGATCAGCGCCGCGCGCACATCGGCGACGCTCTTGTTGTCCCGGATGAATCGGGCGGCCTTGGCCTCCAGATTGCCGACCTTGCACAGCGCGGTGATCTCGCGCGCCGTGGCGATACGGATCTTGGCTTCGTCGACCGAAGTGCAGGACAAGGCCAGGAATGGTGCGTGGGCTTCGAGGCCCCCGGCCGTGGCCAGGGCGACAATCGCTTCGGCGACCGGCGTCGTCAGGGCCGCCTTGTCGGCCGGCGACAGTTCGGGTTCCGGTTCAGGTTCGTTGGTCTTGGCCGCGAAGAGCTTGGCGACGTTCTCGGGCATCGACGCACGCTCCACATCGAACTTGGCTTGCATCCGCACCTCCGCCAGGAGGTCCGTAGCAAAGCCGGCGGCCAGAGCTTCGTCGGCCGTCATCCAGTTGTCTTTGCCCAACATTGCGTCGGCAGTTGCCTCGTCGACGCCGAGGCGGTCCACGTAGATGCCACGCAACTGGCCCTTGACCTTGTCCATCGTGTCTGCGTGGTCGCGCAACTCGTCGGCTGTGCCCCAAATGCCGCTGGCGACGTTGTGAGTCATCGCCATCGTGTTCTTCGGCATCTCGCGCTTGTCGCCAGCCAGCAGCAGGACGCTGCCGATGCTTGCGGCCACGCCCATTACACGGGTGGTGACTTGAAAGCCCTTGGCTGCGTGCGCGCGCAGCATGTTGAAGATGCCTAGGCCGGCAAACACGTCGCCACCAGGGGTGTTGAGTTCAACGTCGATATCGCCTGCGACGTTGGCGAGCTGGTCGCGGAAGTCCTTGGCCTGGGTGCCCCAGAAGCCGATCTCGTCGTCGATCGCCAGAACTGTAGGCTTGCTCGCAGTCTTGGCGCTAAATGCAAAGCAAGGTCGCATGTCGCAGTCCTTTCAGGAATGGCCGCATTTTGGGCGGCGTCCTGCTAAACAGGGCTGCGGTTAAATTTCGGGGTTGTCAAGAGGCGCCGCATCCCGGCGGCTGCGTGCTCCAGACATAGACGAAGACGACGATGGAGATGAAGACTTGGCTCGGAGATGGCCAATGGCCCATCCATGGTTGGCACGCGGAGACCAATCCTGCACAGAGCACCAGGGCCAGTGGTGCAATTTTGCGCAACGGCACGCCAGGGGAGAGAGTGTCCAAGCGGCAAAACGCCAGTGCGGCGATGCTGAATCCGAGCAGCGCATTGACAGTCGCCAACAGCAGTTTGCTCTCAACCATGACCACCTCCATCGCCTCGCATCTTGATCAGGATATCAACCAGGCGCGACACCTTGCGTGCCGCCCAGGCCATCACAGCAGGCCAGCGGTCCCCAATAAATCCGATCACGAATGCCACGGGCGAGAACCATGCGCGCTGATCTTCGATTGGATATCCTGCATTCACCACTGCCGAAACGGAGTAGGTCAACAACACCGAAAGGCCGTTGACTCGGACGAAGAACAGCACCGAGTTGAAACCTGTAGTGCGCTCACGGGCCACAAGGGCGAACGAGGCGCCGATCGTAGACGCAAAGAGGATGACGAGATATGGGCCCACCACGTGTGCGACGGCCGGAGCAAAAACGACGGACGCAACGGCGACAGCCGCACTGATCGGATCGATCTGCGGCTGATTCATTTCAGGCCTCCCGGCAATTTGGAATAGTGCATGGATGCCTCTTGTGTCAAGTTGTCACACCCTCGGCATTCTGCGCAACCTAGCGAAATATCGGCTGCGGGCTGTTTTCGCCGTAATCACATCAAGAACGGCCAGCCGGCCGTGACATCGATCTGCGACAGCGCCAGGGCGTCGTCGGCCGCCGCATCGATCTGGTCCTCGATGCGCTGGCGCGTGCCCGTCAGCAGGCCGTGCACCTGCCGGTATGCGTCATCCTTGGCCCGGATGCGATCGGCCAGCACCAGGCGGTCCAGCCCGCGCGCCAGCGCTGCAGCGTCGATCCAAGGCGAGGCTGCAGCGGGGTCAGCCTCCAGCGCCCTCGCCTCTTCCGTCTGCACGGGCCAGCTCTCGCGCTCGCTCAGCGGGTAGCCTGCGGCGATCACCTGGATGTGCTTGCGGTACTCTGCGGCCAGGGCCAGACGCAGGCCCGCCGCGATCTCTGCTGCCGGCCGCAGCTCGGCAGGTAGCGGCACGCCGCCGGCTGCGAGCCATGCGCGATACTCGATGGCGTCTGGGTTGGGCGCCAGGCCGGGAGCGTCACCGAGCGGAACTGTCGCACGCATGCCATCACGCCACCGATACACAAAGGCCTCGCCAGACATCTGATAGGTCGTCATGCGTACTGCCCCCCAGTGGCAGACGTGCCGGCCGCATTACCCGGCAGATAGCTCGCCCCCGCCCCATTCACGTCGATCACGGCATTCATCTTCACGTCATACCGCTTGCCAGTCGCGGCGCCGGAATAGGTGTTGATTGCCGCGCGCAAGATCCCGGCATTTGTCGCGCCAAAGAACTGCAAAGCAAACGCCGGCGTCCCGGAAAGCGTACAGGCGATGACGTTCCCCTCGATGGATGCGCCACCGAATGCATACCAGTGCCCGCCAGCGCCTCCGGTGATGCTGTAGTCGCTCGAAAGAAAGACCCGCGCTCCGCCTTCCGCATAGACGTGCATGTATGCGGAGTTCGCCGCGCCGAAATAGATTTTCCCCAGCGTGATGAACGTGGGAATTCCGCTGGCGATCACATGATTCGCGTTTGTCGTCGCTGTCGCAAGGTCGCCAATGAACCAACGCCCCTGCACAGACACTGCGCTGAAGCAAGCACTGTTGCCAGTGCTGATGAGCACATTCTGTGGCGCACCAGAATTTCCGCGAATGGAAAGCTGCCCACTGCCTACAAAAGACTTCAGCGAGGCGCCAACCGAATATGTGCCATCTGCAATCTGAATGGTGATGTTGAACCCGCCGTTGTCCAGGGCGCTTGCAACATCGACGGCCTTTTGAATCGTCGCGAACGCCCCGCCGGCTGTATTACTCAGCCCGGTGTTGCTGTCACTGCCATCGGTGCGGACGTAGTAGGTGCGCGCAGCGGTGAGCATCTCGCGCACGCCGGGCAGCGTGTCGCCCGCGGGCAGCTGGCGAATGCGCCCGCCGACCCTTACAAG
>NZ_JTKZ01000679.1:0-4550 GCF_000799035.1 Delftia sp. ZNC0008 | reverse complement strand
CTTCGCGCTCAAGACAGACGACCGCACCGGATTCCCGCTGTGCTGCACCCGGCCGGGCATCGAGGGCTGCCACGTCGCTTACGACCAATACCGCCTTGTTGACGGCGGCCGCGAAGCCCATCGGGACTACGGCCTCGAATGGGGCCGCATCACCCGCCACACGATTCTTGCATCCGGCCAATGGCCACAACGACTTCCCCTCTGGAGTGAAACCGCATGAACCAAGCCATCACCAGCACCATCCACAAGACAGCCGGCGGCAATCCGGACACGGGCGCGGTCGAGGCCGTGCCTACGCTGACTCAGGTCTATGAGGCGATCCGTCAGCTGCACGAAGCGGGCGAGGAGCCTACGCGCGACCGCATCCACAAGATGACGGGCCTAAACCTCACCACAGTGGACGACCGCATCAAGGTGCTGCGTGGCGAGGGAATGATCTCGGCGGTGAAGCAGTGCTATCGCCCGGTGCACCAGCACGGGCCGGCGCGCGCTGTGACGGTCACACACCTTACCGATGGGCGCTCCATTCTTGAAATTGGAGAGCATGTTGTTCACTTGAATAGGACCGAGGGCGGAATGGTTGGGCAAGCCTATGCCGGGATTGCACTTGAACATACAGCACTGGCGCGCGTCACGGAATTGCATGACCAACTGCTGGAGGAGGTGGCAAAGCGGCGATCATTGGAAAGAGAAGTTAAGGGGCTGAAGGCTGTCAAGCGCCAGGATCAGCGACAGGCTGACTTACTCTCAGAGCTGACGCCCTGAGTCGATTTTTTACCAAAGTCGAAAGCAGTCTGTATTGATCAGGATAGTCGTTGAACGCTATTTTTTGGCCGCTAGCTTACACGCCGCATGTGAATGAACTCGTTTCGTCGATTCGTGATCTATGGTTTGAAGCGCAATGTGGGGTATATTACGTTTGCTAACATCAAATTTGGAGTACGCATGCCGGCAATTAGAAATATCTTATCCAGCTTCCGTTACGAGGTGGCAGTTGCAAAACGAACTTGCGACGCGAGTTCAAAACACCAAATCATGCCTGGTGAAAAACATTTCGCATATGAGCAAGTGCCGGGCATCCGTACGAACATATGTTTGGCTTGTGCTCCTGCCATCATTCAGAAAGCGCAAGAGCATCTGGCTAGTATCTCCAGTCAGCTTCCTGGAAAATAACTTAGTGTTCTCAGACAGGCACTGAGTTCTAGTCATTCGCTCGTGCGGGCCGCACTATGCTGGCCCGTTCTTTTTTGCGTGATGTTGCCTTACTTCGCCACCAATGACAGCAATTGGATCAACTCGGGCGCCTGATCACCCTGTCTAGGGTTCGACATCCATGGGGCTGGTTGGAACACTTCCGGCCATGGCCCAACGTCCTGCCGGCAAGTCCGAGCCTCAAAAGAAACCTGCACCCAAGAAGCCTGCTGCTGACAAATCGGCCGCAGGCGTGGCCTTACCTGCCAGCCGCGCGGCGACCAGCGTCCCGGCTGACTGGGAGCGCATCGAGCTGGACTACCGGGCCGGCATCAAGACCCTTCGCCAGATCGCCGACGAGAACGGCATCACTCATGGAGCCATCAACAAGCGCGCAAAGCGTGATGGATGGGAGCGCGACCTGGGTGTAAAGATCCAGGCAAAGGCCGATGCGTTGGTATCCAAGGCGGCGGTATCCAGCGAGGTATCCACGGATACTAAGGTTCGGGAACGGGCCGTCATCGATGCCAATGCTCAGGCCGTAGCCGACGTTCGCCTGGCCCATCGCAGGGATATCCAGCGTGCGCGCCGCGTCACCAACACCCTGTTGGACGAGTTGGAAAAACAGACCGACCCGGATACCTTGGTGCTGCTCGGCGAGTTGGGCGAGATGCTGCGGCAGCCAGACGACAACGGCCAGGACCGCCTCAACGACCTCTATCACAAGGTCATCAGCCTGTCCGAGCGCTCCAAGACCATGAAGACTCTCGCCGAGAGCCTCCAGAAGCTGGTGGACATGGAGCGCACTGCGTTCGGCATGGACAAGCTTTCCGAGAAAGGCGATGAGCCGGGCGCGCTCAAGCAGATGACCGATGCCGAGCGTGCAGTGAGGCTCGCGGCCTTGCTCAATGGCGGCCCGGGCGCGGCCATGCTGCTGGCCACGCTCGCGGCGAAGCGGGGTGAGAAATGACCACGCCCGCGCTGACCACGGCCGATATCCTGGATCTGCTCAAGGGCCTGGACGCGGACACGCGCGCGGAGCTGGACTCCCTGCTGCTGTCTGGCGATGCGCCCATCTGGGTGCCGCAGCCTGGTCCCCAAACAGTGGCCTTCGAGTCCGACGCCGATATCGTCTTCTACGGCGGCGCGGCCGGCGGCGGCAAGACCGACCTGCTGCTGGGCCTGCCACTGACCAAGCAAAAGCACAGCATCATCTTCCGGCGTCAGTCCGTGCAGCTGACCGGCATCGAGGAGCGCATGACTTCGATCCTGGGCACGCGCGATGGCTATAACAGCCAGGACGGCATCTGGCGGCTGCCGCAGGGCAAGGTCCTGGAGCTGGGCAGCGTGAAGGAGCCGGGCGACTGGATCAAGTACCAGGGCCGCGCGCACGACTTCAAAGGCTTCGATGAGATCACCCACTTCACCGAGCTGCAGTTCCGCTCCCTGATCGGCTGGCTGCGCACCGATGACCCGACCATCCGGCAGCGCGTGGTCTGCGCGGGCAACCCGCCTACCGAGCCTGAAGGCGAATGGGTCAAACGCTTCTGGGCACCGTGGCTGGAGCCTTCCCACCCGAACCCGGCCAAGCCAGGCGAGCTGCGCTGGTTCGTGACCAATGAAAAGGGCGAGGACCAGGAGGTTCCTGGCCCTGAGCCCGTGATGGTCGGCCCGGACCTGATGACGCCCAAGAGCCGGACCTTCATACCCTCCAGCGTCAACGACAACCTGTTTCTGCTGTCCACGGGCTACAAGGCCACGCTGCAGTCCCTGCCCGAGCCGCTGCGCAGCAAGATGCTCAACGGCGACTTCAACGCCGGCAGCGCGGACCCAGCCTGGCAGGTGATCCCCACCGAGTGGGTGAAGGCGGCGCAGGCCCGGTGGAAGCCGCGCGAGGCCAAGGGCGGCATGACGGCCCTGGGCCTGGACCCGGCGCGCGGCGGCATCGACAAGACTTCGGCGGCGCGGCGCCACGGCGCCTGGTTCGATGAACTGATCACCGTGCCCGGCGCGGTCACCAAGGACGGCCCGACAACGGCTGGCTTTGTCACGCCCCTGGTGCGCGACGGCGCGTGCATCTGCGTGGACAGCATAGGCATCGGCTCCAGCGCGCTGGATTTCATCGTGGGCCTGAACCTGCTGGTGCTCGCGGTCAACGGCTCGGAAACGTCCAACGCCATGACCAAGGCCGGCAATCTGCGCTTCCGGAACCGGCGCGCGGAAATGTACTGGCTTCTGCGCGAGGCCCTGGACCCGACGAATCCCAATCCCATCGCGCTGCCGCCAGACCCGGAGCTGCTGGCCGACCTGACAGCCGTTCGCTACAAGGTGGTGACCCTGGGCCGGGTCGCGGCGATCCAGATGCTGTCCAAGGACGACATCCGCAAGGCGCTGGGCCGCTCCCCTGACAAGGGCGACGCGGTGGCAATGACCTTTGTCCAGGGCATCCCTGAGCCCGGCAGCAAACGGCACGAATACGAAGAACCCGAAGAGACCGATTGGAGGCTCAATTGATCAACACCAGCACGATGGACGTGGACTCGCCCGAAGCCGAGGGTTCTCTGGATGCCGGGGATGATGATCTGCGCATGGGTGAGGGCGAGGTATCGCTCCACGAATACACGGAATGGCTGCGCGAGATGGACGAGGAACCCCCATGGCGCATCGCGGCGGACAAGGAGATGGACTATGCCGACGGCAAGCAGCTGGACACCGAGTTGCTGAACGCCATGAAGGAGCAGGGCATTCCGCCGGCCATCGAGGATCGCATCGGGCCCACGCTTCGCGCGCTCACGGGCTACGAGCAGACCACGCGCACGGACTGGCGTGTCACGGCCAACGGCCAGACGGGCAGCAAGGATGTGGCAGACGCGCTCAACGTCGAACTGAACGAGGCCGAGCGCGAGTCCCATGCCGACGATGCCTGCAGCGATGCCTTCCGGCCCCAGGCTGCCGTGGGCTTTGGCTGCGTGGGCGTACAGCGCGTGAGCGATCCCACGCAGTACCGCTATAAATGCGCGGTCGTGCGCCGCAGCGAGGTGCGCTGGGACTGGACGGCGGAAGAGTGGGACCTGAGCGACGCGCGGTATTTCAAGCGGGACAAATGGCTGCATCCCGAGCGCATTGCGCGCGCATTTCCGCAGGCGCGCGAACTGATCTTGTCCTGTGGCCGCAATGGCGCCACCTGGTGGCAACAGGGCTATCCGGGCCGGCTGGCCAACCAGGGCGGCAGTTCCACGGGCCTGACCAATGCGGGCCAGGATGCGCGCGGCTGGACGGTGGAGGAGGCGCGGTGGTACGACCGCACCAACAAGCAGCTGTGCCTGACCGAGCTTTGGTATCGGCGCTGGGTCGAGGTG
>NZ_JTKZ01000803.1:0-2084 GCF_000799035.1 Delftia sp. ZNC0008 | reverse complement strand
GGGATCCGTGGGGTTGGTCGGATTGGTCGGGTTCGTAGGATTGGTCGGGTTCGTGGGATCCGTGGGATTGGTCGGATTGGTGGGGTTCGTAGGATTGGTGGGGTTCGTAGGGTTCGTAGGGTTCGTAGGGTTCGTAGGGTTCGTCGGATCCGTGGGATTCGTAGGATTCGTAGGATTCGTAGGATTCGTCGGGTTGGTGGGATCCGTCGGATTGGTCGGGTTGGTCGGGTTCGTGGGATTGGTCGGATTCGTGGGATCCGTGGGGTTGGTCGGATTCGTGGGATCGGTCGGCACCGGGGGGGCTGGGTCGTCGTCGTCGTTGCTGGCTGCGGCGATCAGGCCCACGCCGCCCGCGCCGATCAGGCCGGCCAGCAGGAAGTCGCTGAGCACGGAGCCGCCGGCTGCGGCTGCGGCGCTTTCCTTGGTCACGATCAGGCCCACGGCGTCACCGTCACTGGCGGGCGCCACCTGGACGTTGCCAGATGCCAGGTCCAGCACCATGGCGCCTGCGCCATCACCCTCGCGCTGGGCCAGCGTGGCCTGGGTGCCGCCCTCGAAGGTGCCGACCAGGGTCTGGCCGTCCTTGCCCTGGAACAGCGCCTTGGCGCTGCCATCGGCGGGCACGATGATCTTGTCGCCGACCTGCAGGGCACTGCCCGGCTGGGCCATCAGGGTTTCCCCATTGCGCACGATCTGCACGCCCGGGCTGACCTGGGACAGCGTGGCGGGAGGCGTGCCCCGGGGCATGACCGCTGCGGCTGCGCCGGGCTGCATGTTCGACGTATTGAGCTGCGCAAGCACAACGCTGGAGGGCTGCGGGTCACCGAACTGCACGGGGCTGACGGTGGTGTTGCCGGTGGGCTGCATCGATTGGGCGGTCATTTACTCTCTCCAGACAAGGGTTGAGACGACAAGGTCAGACGGTGGCTTGGAAGCCGTGAAAAATCTGTCGAGCCCTTTTGTGCAACATGCATGCCACGTGCACGCTGCAGGTCCGGATGGCCTAGGAATCATCCTAAGATATTGATTTGTATGGATTTATCTATTGATCACAATGTCTCATCAAGGGTCTGTTACGGCACACGTTACGTAACGCTGCCGGGTCTGCTCCGTTACTCGGGCGCCGGTGCCGCGCCATGTTTCATGGCCCTTGACTCGCGGGCCCATGCAGCGGGGCAAGATGGCTTTCGCCTATAAAATCGCTGGCTTTTGGCTGCAGGCGTGTATCGGCGCATGCAGTAAGCCCAAAAGCGAACAGGCCCGTCTTCCAACTTTCATTGCGTAGAGAGCGCCCATATGCTGATTTCGTCCAGAGTTCCGTCGCGAGTGCCGGGTCGTACCTATTTGCGGATAGCCCGGCCCGTGGCCATTGCCGCCTTCAGTCTGGGGGCGGCTTTGTGCGGGGCGTTTGCCCATGCATCGCAGGAGGCGGTGGACGAGGTCTCACGGCTGCTGGAGCAGGGCAAGGCGCCCCAGGCCGCCAAGCAGGCCGAGGCCTATCTCAAGCAAAACCCGGCCGATGTGCAGATGCGCTTTCTGCAGGGCGTGATCGCCGCGGAGCAGCGCCAGAACGCCCAGGCCATCAAGATCTTCACGGCGTTGACCCGTGACTACCCCAGCCTGCCCGAGCCCTACAACAACCTGGCAGTGCTGTACGCCGCCGAAGGCCAGGAACGCAAGGCCTCGGAAGTGCTGGAGCAGGCCATTCGCACCAACCCCAGCTACGCCACGGCGCATGAGAACCTGGGCGACCTGTATGCGCGCATGGCCAGCGATGCCTATGCCAAGGCCTTGCAGCTGGACGGATCGCGCCAGGCCATCCAGCCCAAGCTGGCCCTGATCACGCAGATCTTCCCAAAGCAAGGTGGTGCCCAGGGCAAGACGGTCCAGGCTGCAGCTGCCTCGACCAAGGTCGCCGATGCCAAGGCGGCCGATGCCAAGGCCCGCGAATCCGACGCCAAGCTGGCCGAGGCCCGCGCCGCCGAGACCAAGGCGGCAGAGGCCAAGGCCGCCGAATTCAAGGCCGCTGAAGTGAAGGCGGCCGATGCCAAGGCAGCGCAGGCCAAGGCCGCAGAAGCCAAGGC
>NZ_JTKZ01000901.1:0-6640 GCF_000799035.1 Delftia sp. ZNC0008 | reverse complement strand
ATGCGTGGAGAGCAAGGACGGGCCGGTGATCTGGGAAGACCATTTCTATCCCGAGATCATCGACCCGGACACGGGCGAGGTGCTGCCCGACGGCAGCGAGGGCGAGCTGGTCTTCACGTCGCTGTCCAAGGAGGCCATGCCCATCGTGCGCTACCGCACGCGGGATTTGACGCGGCTGCTGGCGCCGACTTCGCGCAGCTTCCGGCGCATGGGCAAGATCGTGGGGCGCAGCGACGACATGATGATCATCCGCGGCGTCAACGTCTTTCCGACCCAGATCGAGGAAATCGTGCTGGCCAATGCCAGCCTCACGGGCCTGTACCAGATGCACATCAGCCGTGAAGGCCTGCTGGACACCGTCGAGGTGCACTGCGAGCTGCAGCCGCAGCGGCGCGGCCTGGGCGATGCCGAGCGCGGCGAGATCGCGCAGTGGGTGCAGCAGCGCATCAAGACCCTGGTGGGCATTTCCACGGCGGTGCGCGTCTTCGATCCCGACACCATCGAGCGCACGCAGACCGGCAAGGCCCGGCGCGTGTACGACAAGCGGCCGCGTTGAGGCACCGCCGGCCGTCGTCAACCATTTCATTCAAGGAGATCGCACATGTATACCCAGGCCATGGACACCATGGGCAAGGAAGCGGGCGATGGCGGCAAGGCCGTGCGCTCGGCCGACGAAATGCGCCTGCAGCAGCGCTTCGACGAGCGCATCGATGCCGGCGAATTCATCGAGGCCAAGGACTGGATGCCCGACAACTACCGCAAGACGCTGCTGCGCCAGATCAGCCAGCACGCGCACAGCGAGATCGTCGGCATGCTGCCCGAGGGCAACTGGATCAGCCGCGCGCCCACCCTCAAGCGCAAGGCCATCCTGCTGGCCAAGGTGCAGGACGAGGGCGGCCATGGCCTGTACCTCTACGCGGCCGCCGAGACGCTGGGCAGCAGCCGCGACCAGATGCTGCACGCGCTGCACACGGGCAAGGCCAAGTACAGCTCCATCTTCAACTACCCCACGCTGACCTGGGCCGACATGGGCACCATCGGCTGGCTGGTGGACGGCGCGGCCATCATGAACCAGGTGCCCATCTGCCGCTGCTCCTATGCGCCCTATGCGCGTGCCATGGTGCGTATCTGCCGCGAGGAGAGCTTTCACCAGCGCCAGGGCTACGAGGCGCTGCTGACCATGATGCAGCAGGGCACCGAGGCGCAGAAGGCCATGGTGCAGGACGCCGTCAACCGCTGGTGGTGGCCGTCCATCATGATGTTCGGCCCGCCCGACGACCAGTCGCCCAACAGCGCGCAGTCCATGCGCTGGGGCATCAAGCGCATCTCCAACGACGCGCTGCGCCAGAAGTTCATCGACGCCACGGTGGACCAGGCCAAGGTGCTGGGCGTGACCCTGCCCGACCCCGACCTGAAATGGAACGAGGCCCGCCAGGCCCATGACCATGGCCCCATCGACTGGGACGAGTTCTGGCGCGTGATCGCCGGAGACGGCCCCTGCAACCGCGAGCGCCTGGGCGCACGCGTCAAGGCCTGGGACGAAGGCGCCTGGGTGCGCGAGGCCGCCCTGGCCCATGCCCGCAAGCAGACACAGAGAAACCAGACCCGCAAGGAGGCCGCATGACCGCCGTCGAACAGAACATCACCAACGAATGGCCGCTGTGGGAAGTCTTCGTCCGCAGCAAGGCCGGCCTGGACCACAAGCACTGCGGCAGCCTGCATGCGGCCGACCCGCAGATGGCGCTGCAGATGGCGCGCGATGTCTACACGCGGCGCCAGGAGGGCGTGAGCGTCTGGGTGGTGCGCTCGGACCAGATCGTGGCCAGCGACCCCGGCGACAAGGACATGTTCTTCGACCCGGCCCAGGACAAGGTCTACCGCCATCCGACCTTCTACCAGCTGCCGCCCTCGGTGGACCACATGTGAGCGGGGTGCAGCCATGAACGCCTCCGCCTCGGCCTCCTCCATCGCCATCGACGCCCGCCCCGAGGTGCAGTACCTGCTGCGCCTGGGCGATACCTGCCTGATCCTGGCCCAGCGCCTGGGCCAGTGGTGCGGCCACGCGCCCATCCTCGAAGAGGACATCGCCATGACCAACATGGCGCTGGACCTGGTCGGCCAGGCGCGCGCGCTGCTCACGCGCGCCGGCCAGCTCGAAGGCCGCGCGCACGATGAGGACCAGCTCGCCTTTCTGCGCGACGAGCGCGACTACTTCAACGCCACGCTGGCCGAGCTGCCGCGCGGCGACTTCGCCTTCACCGTGCTGCGCAACGCCATGGCTGCCACCTGGCTGCGCCTGATGTGGGAGCGCCTGGTGCACTCCAGCGACGCCGAGCTGGCCGCCATCGCCGCCAAGGCGCTCAAAGAAGCGCGCTACCACGAGCAGCACGCGGGCGACTGGGTGGTGCGCCTGGGCGACGGCACCGAGGAATCGCGCCAGCGCATGGAGGCGGCGCTGGCCCAGCTGTGGCGCTATGCGGCCGAGCTGTTCACCGACGACGCCACGGACGCTGCCGCACGCGCCAGCGGCCTGGGCCCGGCCTGGTCCGAGCTGCGCGAGCCCTGGCAGGCCGAAATGGCCGCCCTGCTGCATGAGGCCACGCTGGACATGCCGGCCGAATCCGCCTTCCGCAGCACGGGCCGCAACGGCGTGCACAGCGAGCACATGGGCTTCATCCTGGCCGAGATGCAGCACCTGCAGCGCGCCTATCCGGGCGGGGTGTGGTGATGGCTGCCGCACGGCTGGTGGCCGTCACATCCGCCTCGGCCGAGCGCGAGCGCCTGGCCTGGGCCGCGCTGCAGGACGTGCCCGATCCCGAGGTGCCCGTGATCTCGGTCTGCGAGCTGGGCATCGTGCGCGAGGTCCATGCCCTGCCCGAAGGCCAGGGCATGGAGATCGTGCTCACGCCCACCTACTCGGGCTGCCCCGCCACGGAGGTCATCGAGCGCAGCGTGCTCGAGGCCATCGAGGCCGCCGGCCTGGGCCCCGCGCGCGCCGTGCTGCGCCGCGCCCCGGCCTGGACCACGGACTGGATCAGCGACGACGGCCGGCGCAAGCTGCGCGAGTACGGCATCGCGCCCCCCGGGCGCTGTGGCGACTCCGGCCTGCCGGAGGGCACTTCGCCCATCCGCCTGGTGCGCCGCCGCCAGGGCATTGCCGTGCCCGAGCCCGTTGCCTGCCCGCACTGCGGCAGCGTGCACACCGAGCGGCTTTCGGCCTTTGGCGCCACGGCCTGCAAGGCCCTGCACCGCTGCCTGGACTGCCGCGAACCCTTCGAACACTTCAAGCCGATATGACCACGACCACGATGTTCCACCCGCTGCGCGTGCGCAGCATTGCGCCCGACACGGCCGAGGCCGTGGTCGTCTCCTTCGACGTGCCGCCCGCGCTGCGCGAGGTCTTCGGCTTCACCCAGGGCCAGTACCTGACGCTGCGCCACCAGATCGACGGGCAGGACCTGCGCCGCAGCTACTCCATCTGCGCAGGCGTGGATGACGGCGAGCTGCGCGTGGGCGTGCGCAAGGTGCGCGGCGGCCAGTTCTCCAACTGGATCAACGAGCATCTGCGCCCCGGCGACACGCTGCAGGTCATGGCGCCCCAGGGCCGCTTCTTCGTGCCCATCGAGCCCGGGGCCGCGCGCCACCATGTGGGCATCGCCGGCGGCAGCGGCATCACGCCCATCCTGTCCATCATGAAGACCGTGCTGGCGCGCGAGCCCGCCAGCCGCTTCACGCTGATCTACGGCAACCGCCAGCTGCAGTCCACCATGTTCAAGGAGGAGATCGAGGACCTCAAGAACCGCTACATGTCGCGGCTGTCGCTGCAGCATGTGTTCTCGGACGAGCACACCGACCTGCCGCTGAACATGGGCGTGATGGACCGCGGCAAGATCGCCGAATTCCTGCAGGGCGTGGTGCCGGCCGCGCACATCGACCATGTCTACATCTGCGGACCCTTCCAGATGAACGACGAGGCCGAGGCCGCCCTGCTGGCCGCCGGCGTGCCCGAGGAGCGCATCCACATCGAGCGCTTCGGCGTGGCCCTGCCGGCCGCAGGCCAGGGCACAGTGGGCGCCGTGGTGCACGAGGCCCAGCCCGGCGACGCCGCCACCGCACGCATCACCCTGGTGCGCGACGGCCTCTCGCGCGAGATCCCCTTCACGCGCGGCCAGGCCAGCATCCTGGACGCGGCCTCCTCGGCCGGGCTGGAAGTGCCCTATTCCTGCACCTCGGGCGTCTGCGGCACCTGCCGCGCCAAGGTGGTCGAGGGCGAGGTGCGCATGGAGCGCAACTTCGCCCTCGACAAGAACGAAGTCGCCTGCGGCTTTGTCCTGACCTGCCAGGCGCATCCGCTGACCGAGCGGGTGGTGCTGTCGTTCGATGAGCGGTGAGGGCCGTCCCGCCCAGGGACGGCCGCGGGCCTACTCGATGCCGATATCCAGCCGCGACACCAGTGCCCGGCCGTGTTCGTTCAGGCCCGTCACCTCGACCGTGCTGCCGTGCTTGCGCAGGCGCTGGCAAACCTTGTCCAGCGCATTGACGGCCGTGATGTCCCAGAAATGGGCGTTGGTCAGTTCGATGCGCACGGGCCGGCCTTCGATGTCCCGCACGTCGAAGGCATCGACCAGCAGGTCGGCCGAGGCAAAGAAGACCTGGCCCGAGACACGGTAGGTCAGGCCTGCGCCGTCCTGCGTCTTCTCGACGGACAGCAGCCTTGAGACCTTGAAGGTGAAGAACACACCGCTGAGCAGCACGCCGACGCCCACGCCGGCGGCCAGGTTGTCCGTGGCCACGGTGACCACCACGGTGGCCAGCATCACGGCGCTGGACAGCTTGGGGTGCCTGAGCAGGGCGCGGGCCGATCCCCAGTCCAGCGTGGAGGCCGACACCATCACCATGATGGCCACCAGCGCCGCCACCGGCACCTGCGACACCCAGGGCTTGAGCAGCACCATCAGGATGAGCAGGAAGGCGCCCGCGAACAGCGTGGACAGCCGGCCGCGGCCGCCGTAGCGCACATTGCCCACGGTCTGGCCGATCATGGCGCAGCCGGCAATGCCGCCGAACAGGCTGGCCGCGATGTTGGCCACGCCGATGCCGCTGCACTCGCGGTTCTTGGAGCTGGGCGTGTCCGTGAGTTCGTCGACCACGCTGGCCGTCATCATGGACTCCAGCAATCCCACCATGGCGATCGCCAGCGCGGGCAGGGCGATCAGGCGCAGCGTCTCCAGCGACCACGGCACCTGCGGCAGCCCGAAGCTGGGCAGGCCGTCCGGCAGCAGGCCCAGGTCGGCGACCGTCTTCAGGGGCAGGTCCAGCCAATTCGCCGCCACCGTCAGCACCACGATGCAGACCAGGGGCGAGGGCACGGCCGTGGTCAGCCGGGGCAGGCCGTAGATGATCAGCAGGCCGGCGCCCACCATAGCCCAGGTGGCGGCATTGGCGCCGATCAGGTGCGGCATCTGGGCCGAGAAGATCAGGATGGCCAGCGCATTGACGAAGCCCGTGCGCACCGAGCCCGACACATAGCGCATCAGCACGCCCAGGCGCAGCAGGCCGAACAGGATCTGCACGGCCCCCGCAAGAATGCCGGCCGCAAAAAGATACTGCACGCCATGGGCATGCACCAGCGGAGCGGCCACCAGGGCGACCGAGCCCGCAGCCGCCGACACCATGGCCGGGCGCGCGCCCGTGAAGGCGATGACGATGCTGATGATGAAAGACGCGAACAGCCCGACGGCAGGATCGACGCCAGCCACGAAGGAAAAGGCGATGACCTCGGGGATCAGCGCAAAGGTGGCCACGGCGCCGGCCATGAGCTCGCGCGGAATGCTGGGCGCCCACTCGGCGCGAAAGGGATGCGGGTGTTTCGACATGGAAATGGCCAGCCCCGCCGCGCTGGGTGTGGCAGGGCGGGGCAGGATTTTGTAGACGGGAATGAACATGCCGGGCGTCGGGCGATGCCCGAAACAACCTGGCGGCTTGTACGGTTCGACCGTGCTACGGCGGCGCCAGGCGGGTGCAGCCCGAGCGCCGGCTCTGCGAGCCGCGCGCGATGCGGGCCAGCGTGAAGCTGTGAAGGCGCGCGGCATCGCGGCTGCGCGCTTGGCGAGCCCCGGGTTGACGGTGCCGGTGGACTGAAATCACGGGCGCGATTGTACGAGGGGGTGCTGCCTGCCGCGGGATGGACCCCTGGCCGCAATCAGTCGTAGTGCGCCATGGTGGCGCGGTAGCGCACAGGGCCTTGCTCGGCCGACGAGGCCTGCACCACTTCCACGTAGACGACTTGGCCCGAAGCCGCCGTGTACCTGGCATGGCGAACGCGCCGCCCCATGCCGTAGGAGGGGCCGGGCGTTTCGTCGTCCGCACTCCGGGAATAGCCTTTGCCGATCAGGTAGGCATCGAAGGCGTGCGTGGCGGGGCCAATGCTTGCGAACTCCACGTCATAGGACACCAGGCCGTGTGGCGGCTTGTTGCCGTCGCCCACGGTGCCGAAGTACTCCGCCTTGCCCAGCGCGCCCACCAGCGGCGCATGGCGCACCAGGGACGAGATGCCGATGTAGTAGGTGAAGCTGCCGGGCTCGGGCGTGTAGTCCTCCTGCGAGATCAGGCACAGGGCTGCAGCCAGCCAGCCACGCGG
>NZ_JTKZ01000044.1:0-5501 GCF_000799035.1 Delftia sp. ZNC0008 | reverse complement strand
CCGCGTAGAAGGCGCTCAAGAAGGAGTTCCCCGAGATCGACCGCGTGTTCGCGCGCACCGGCACGGCCGAGATCGCCTCCGACCCCATGCCGCCCAACATCTCCGACGGCTACATCATGCTGAAAGCCCGCAGCGAGTGGCCCGACCCGGCGCGCCCGCGCGATGAGCTGCTGGCCGCCGTGCAGGCGTCGGTGGACCGCATCCCGGGCAACAACTACGAGTTCTCCCAGCCGATCCAGCTGCGCTTCAACGAGCTGATCTCGGGCGTGCGCAGCGACGTGGCCGTGAAGATCTTCGGCGACGACATGGCCGTGCTGGAGAAAAGCGCCCAGACCGTGGCCGGCATGCTGCAGCAGATCGCGGGCGCCTCCGAGGTCAAGGTCGAGCAGACCACGGGCCTGCCCATGCTCACCGTGCAGATCGACCGCGAAAAGGCCTCGCGCTACGGTCTGAACATGGGCGATGTGCAGGACGCCATCAGCACCGCCATGGGCGGCACCGAGGCCGGCACGGTATTCCAGGGCGACCGGCGCTTCGACATCCAGGTGCGCCTGCCGGACGCCGTGCGCAACGACCTGCAGGCCCTGAGCCGCCTGCCCATCGCCCTGCCGCGCGGGGCGGACGGGCGCATCGGCTTCGTGCCGCTGTCGGCCGTGGCCACGTTCGAGACCGCGCCCGGCCCCAACCAGGTCAGCCGCGAAGACGGCAAGCGCCGCATCGTGGTCAGCGCCAATGTGCGCGGGCGCGACATGGGCTCCTTCGTGGGCGAGGCACAGCAGAAGCTGCAGGGCCTGTCGCTGCCGCCCGGCTACTGGACGCGCTGGGGCGGCACCTTCGAGAACCTGGAGTCGGCCACGCGCCGCCTGCAGATCGTGGTTCCCGTGGCCCTGCTCATGGTCTTCGTGCTGCTGTTCGCCATGTTCGGCAATGTGCGCGACGGGCTGGTGGTCTTCACGGGCATTCCGTTCGCGCTCACGGGCGGCATCCTGGCGCTGTGGCTGCGCGACATACCGCTGTCCATCTCGGCGGCGGTGGGCTTCATCGCGCTGTCGGGCGTGGCCGTGCTCAACGGCCTGGTCATGATTTCCTGGATCAGGAGCCTGCGCGAACAGGGCGCCAGCGTGCCCGACGCCGTGACCGAGGGCGCGCTCACCCGCCTGCGCCCCGTGCTGATGACGGCCCTGGTGGCCTCGCTGGGCTTCGTTCCCATGGCCATTGCCACGGGCACGGGTGCCGAGGTGCAGCGGCCGCTGGCCACGGTGGTGATCGGCGGCATCCTGTCATCCACGCTGCTGACCCTGCTGGTGCTGCCGCTGCTGTACCGCCTGGTGCATCGCAACGATCCGTCGGAGGCCAGCGGCACAGACCCCGTGCCCGCCGCGCCGGCACCTGCCGTGTGACGCGGCGCCCGGGCAGCACCCGGGCAGCCACTTTGGAACCCGCTGCAGCCTGGCTGCAGCGGGTTTCTTCCTGCCCGGGATATCCCGGGCCACACATCTTTGCCCATCGATGTGAACCTCGCGCATTTGGCATGGAGCGGCTGCGAACCCCTGCCTAGAATTCGTCCCACAACAGCAAGGACAACGGGAGGGACAAGGCCATGAACAGCCCCGCCAGCGGACAGCACGGCCGTGCCCGCATCGCCGTGGAGAGCCGGTCCATCGACTGCATTCCCGACAGCGAGCGCCACGCGCGGCTCGCCGACCAGGGCCCGTTCTGGTTCCTGGGCAACTTCCACTTCTTCACGCTTTCCATCGGCTTCGTCGGCCCGTCGCTGGGGCTTTCGGCGCCCTGGAGCGCCCTGGCCGGGACGCTGGGCATCATGTTCGGCACGCTGTTCATGGCGTTGCACGGCGCGCAGGGGCCGCAGCTGGGGCTGCCGCAGATGATCCAGTCGCGCGCGCAGTTCGGCTTTCGCGGCGTCACCCTGCCGCTGTGCGCCACGCTGCTGGTGTTCACGGGGTTCAACGTCGTCAACGTCTCGCTCATCATGCAGGGCATGCAGGCCGTGTTCGGCCTGCCGCCCGTGCCCACCGCGTGCGTGGCCGTGGCCGTGGGCGCGCTGCTGGCGGTCTGCGGCCACGATGTGATGCACAGGGCCTTCCGCTGCGCGCTGATGCTGGCGCTGCCCCTGTATGCGCTGGCCACGCTGGCGTTGCTGGCAGGCGTGGGCGAGCCCGCCTTGCACGGTCGGTCGGAGCCATTGCCAGGATTCGCATGGAGCGCCTTTGCCGCGCAGTTCACCATCGCGGCCAGCTACAACATCTCCTATGCGCCCTATGTGTCCGACTATTCGCGCTACCTGCCGCGCCACACTGCGCCCCGGCGCCTGATCGCGGCCATCTTCCTGGGCGCCTCGCTGTCCGGGGCCTGGATGATCGGGCTGGGCGCATGGATGGCGCAGCGGCTGCAGGCCGGGGACGCGCTGGCGGCGCTGGGACGGATCGGCACCGGCCTGTTCCCGGGCGCGGACCGGCTGCTGCCTGCCCTGGCCGTCGTGGCCTTCCTGCCCATCATCGCGTTGAACACGTACAGCGCGGCGCTGACCGTGCTCACGGCGGCGGATTCGCTGGGCGGCATGCGGCCCACGCGCGCCGCCCGTATTTTTGCCATCGCGGCGATCAGCGTCGGCATCCTCGCGTGCGTGCTGTCCATCCAGGGCAGCGGCGTGGCACTGCTGCACTCCTTCCTGGCGCTGCTGCTGTACTTCCTGGTGCCATGGACGGCGGTCAACCTCGTGGACTACTTCCTGGTGCGCAAGGGCCGCTACGCCATCGCCGATTTCTTCACGCCACAGGGCATCTACGGCGCCTGGGGCTGGCGCGGCATCTGCGCCTATCTGGGCGGCTTTGCGGCCATGGTGCCCTTCTTCCACATCCACGACGCCACGGACGGCCATGCGGTCTTCGTCGGCTGGGCTGCGCAGCGGCTGGGCGGCGTGGACTTCGCCTGGCTGCCGGGCATTCTCGTCGCCGGCAGCCTTTACTGGGGGCTGGCCCGCACCCTGGATCTGCAGGCCGAGGAGGCAGCCCGTTGCCAGCCGCGGCAGGACAGCCACCCTTTGCATCCCAAGGAGCGCACACCATGACGGAGCACCGCATCCGCATCATCCAGCCCCGTCTGCGTGACGGCGACATTGCCGGCAACCTGGCGATGACGCTGAAGACGATCAGGGCCAGCGCGGGGCAGGCCGACCTGCTGGTCTTTCCCGAAACCTGCATCAGCGGATTTCCCCGGCCCGACAACGTGGCGCAGCTGGCCGAGCCGCTGGACGGCCCCTCGACCACCGCGCTGCGCGAGGCCGCGCGGCAAGCCGGCGTGGCCGTCGCCATCGGCCTGGCCGAGGCGGACCAGGGCCGCCACTTCAATGCCGGCCTGCTGATCGATGCCGATGGACAGGTGCTGCTGCACTACCGCAAGACCATGCTCTACGACTCGGACCAGGGCGTGTTCGATGCAGGCGACCGCTGGCCCACCTGCGAATGGCGCGGCCTGCGGCTGGGAATGCTGATCTGCTTCGACATCGAGTTTGCGGCACCGGCCCGCGCGCTGGGTGCGCAGGGCGTGGACCTGATCGTGCTGATGGACGGGATGATGCACCCCCACGGCCACATCCATCGCCATGCCGTGCCCGTGCGTGCGATGGACAACCAGTGCTACATCGCCATGGCCAACCGCGTGGGCCCTGGCGACAGCTACGCTTTCAGCGGAGGCAGTCAGTTCGCCGATCCCTTCGGCCAGACGCTGGCGCGCATCGCGGGCGATGCCGAGGGCCTGCTGGACGTGCGCCTGGACCCTCTGGCGCCCGGCCGCGCGCGTGCGCAGTACCGGGGCTGACGAGCGCCGAGGCGCCACCGTGGCGCGGTCATCTGTGTCGGTTGTATGACAGCAATGTCACCATCCTGTGGGGCTGGTGTGGGGGCGCGATTTCTACATTGGAGTCCTCTCCCCGGCGTTCCGCTTCGCGGGGCGTGGGGAGAACGAATCACCAACGTGCCCTGAAAGGAATCACACCATGTCGCAACGTCGTTTCACCCCCGCTACCCTGATCGCCGGCCTGGTCGCATCGGCAGCGCTGCTGCTGCCGGGCATGGCATCGGCGGCCGGGTACATCCACCCGGCCAACAACGAGGCGGGTGCCGTCGTCCATCCCGAACATTTCAAGAGCAGCAAGACGCGCGCCCAGGTGACGGCCGAGGCCGAGGCGGCCGTGCGCCAGGGCGGCACCTCGCGCTTCAATGCCGGCGTCTACCCGGCGCCTGCACCGCAGACCGGTGGCGGCAAGACGCGGCAGGAAGTGATCAATGAACTGATCAACGAAACGCCTGCCCAGCGCGATGCACGCCAGCGTGCCATGGGTGGTTGATGCACGTGCGGGGCGATGCAGTGCTGCCCCGCAGCAGCCGTATCAAGGGATGATCGACGCGCCGCGCGGCTACGAGCCTGCGGCGCGTTCCGCTTCCTCGGCCTCATGGGCGCGTGCGATGGCCAGGATCACGTCGCGCGCCAGGCGGCGCTTGGGTACGGGAAGGCGCAGGTAGATCTTGAACAGCTCGTTGTCCTCGTAGCCCAGGCCGGCGGACCAGCTGCCCTTGGGCTCACGCACCTCGCGCGCCGGCTGCGGCGCGCGCAGGAACTCCTCCAGCGGCACCTGCAGCCAGTCGGCCAGCGCAGCAAGTTTCTTGGTGTTGGGCATGGTCTTGCCCAGCAGCCACAGACGCACGCCGTGCTGCGACATGGGCTTGCCCCAGAAGCGTGTGTTGAATTCGCGCTCCAGCACCGAGGGCTTGGCTTCATAGCCACGGGCCTCCAGGGAATCACGTAATTTCTGCGCAAACCGCTGCTTCGCATCCTGCATGCGGGCACGCTATGGGATAAGTCTGATTGTGCAGTGAGTATTGTGAAAAATCACATATCCGATGTGATTGATAGTTAACATCAAGGACTCAACCAGAAATCACAAGCACAGGAGGGCCCATGCGCTGGCAAGGAGTGTGGCTGCTGCCTGCGGGCCTGGCCCTGCTGCTGGGCGGTTGCGGCGGTGACGATGGCGAGGTGCTGACCGTGCGGGCTGCGCCCTGGGGCGCCGCCTCGGGCGTGTCGATAGGGCAGGTGCTGCAGGACAGGTCGGCCTGCGCGCGCAGCAGCTGGCGCAGCGTGGGAGACGGCAGCGGCGGGCGCATCGTCGAGTACGCCTGCGAGCGCGCAGGCGTGCGTGACTACCTGCAGGCCAGTCTGCGCCAGGAGGTCGGGCCACTGCAGCGCGCCGCCGAAAGCGAACAGGCCCGGTTCGAGGCGCGGTTGCGTGGCGAATGGCGTGAGCTGCTCTTGCTGGAGCGGCAGCGGCAGGAGATGCTGCGGCGCCACGCGCAGGAGGCGCAAAGGGATGCCGACCACAGGCAGCGGCACCTGGAGGATCTGCGTGTGCTGGGGGACATGAAGGAGTGCGGCAGCTTCCGCCCGCAAAGCCTCAGTGCCGAGGCCGCGCCGCAGCGCCTGGT
>NZ_JTKZ01000153.1:0-2043 GCF_000799035.1 Delftia sp. ZNC0008 | reverse complement strand
CCGCGTCGCCCAGCATCAGGGAAACAAACAGCCAGAGCATGGAATGGGCGGTGGCCTTTCGCGTTTCTTCAGCGGCCTGCTTGGCCTTTTGCTTGGCCTCTTCTGCCTTTTGCTCGGCCTGCTTTATCTGCATCTGTACGGAATCAAAGGTGCTTCGCACTTTCTTTTGCGCTTCTTCCACCGGAATATCGGAATTGCGCGCAATCAGCTGGGCCAGATATTGCTCATCGACCGCAGAAAGCTGGCCGGTGCGCAGCGACTGGGCAAAGATCACGCCGGCCTCCCGCGTGGCGCTGGCCATGTCGGCAGGCGTTGTGCTGCCGGAGGTTGCTGCGGAATTGCGGAACAGGCTGCCGGTCCAGTAGGCCAGGCCCTGGGGCGAGGCATCGGCGCCCGAGGCACCGGCCATGGCTGCGGCACCGCCAGCAGCCGCACCGCCGGCGGCGCCGATCGCGCTACCCACCACGCTGGAGGCGCTGGTGGCCACGGTCTGCGCCGCCTTGAAGGCGCCGGACACCGCACCACCGGCCGCAGCGCCCATCAGGGCCACCATGGCCAGCGTGGCCAGCGCCCAGGACAGAAAGCCGTGGGCCGTGTCGCGGAAGTAGACCTCGTCCGTATGCACGCCTTGCCAGCGGGTGCGCAGCCGCCCGGCCAGGTACCCGCCCACGCCGGCGGAGGCCAGCTGGGTGAAGGCGATCCAGGCCACGGCCGTCCACCCCAGGGCGCCGGCATCCATGCCCTGGCCGGTCCATACCGAGACAGACGACAGGCCCAGGCCCGTGCCCAGAATGAACAGCAGCAGCGACAGCGAGGCCGCCGCCATGGCGCCCGCGAATATCGCCGCCCATGAAACACCGCTGACGGATGTATTGGCCGCAGGGACCACTGGCGTTGCCAGGGGATCGGAATAGGCAATGGACATGGCTGGATTTCCTGGAGTTGAGTGCCCCATTCTTGCCAGCCGAAATAAACGCCACTGTAGGAGGATTGGAAAAGCGGGACTGGAAAACTCAGACGAAAAACGTCATCCTTTGCCAGATGACGTTTCTGAAGGCAATGCGCGGCCTGGATATGGGAAATGATTCCTGCAATCGGTAAAACTTGCGGAATATTTTCCGGGGCGAATGGCTGGATTGTTTCCGGCAGCACGGCGATATGTTTCTGTCTGCTGCCGGGGTTTTCATTGCTGCATCGAGCCTGCCAGACCCGTGCGTTCAGGGCTGGCGCACGTCGGCCACAACCTGCTCGCCAAAATCCGCGCGCTGCAGCCAGCCCAGCACCAGGGTGGCGGCCTGCTCGGGCGTGGACAGCTTGCCGCCCTCCTTGAGCTGGGCGAAGTTGCCTGCATCGGGAAAGGCTGCGGCATCGGCGCTGCGCAGCTGCACCTGCATGTCGGTGTCGATGACGCCGGGCGCCAGCGAGCAGATGCGCGCGCCGTGGGGCTTGAGCGCCTCGTCCAGCGCCACGCTGCGGCTGAAATGGTCCATGCCGGCCTTGGCCGCGCAGTAGGAGGCCTGCGAGGCAATGGCGCGCCGCCCCAGGCCCGAAGAAATGTTGAGCACCTTGCGCGGCACGGCCGTCCAGCCTTCGGTGGCGGCCAGGAAGGCGGCCGTCAGCAGCATGGGCGCCTCCAGTCCCACGCGCATGGCCTGGGCGATGTCGGCGGGCCGCAGCTGCGACAGCGGCGCGATCTGCGGAATCACGCCCGCGTTGTTGATCAGGGTGACGCTGGCGTAGCGCGTGGCGTCCAGCCCGGCGAGCCATTCGCCCAGCCTGCGGGCCGCTGCCTCGGGCTCGCCCAGGTCCACGCTCCACTGCTGCAGCGGGGCGCCTGCCGTGGCGGCGGCCCGGTTCAGGTCTTCGCTGGTGGAGCGCGACAGCGTGACCAGCTCATGGCCGGCATCGAGCAGTTGCCGGGCCATGGCCAGGCCCATGCCGCGCGAAGCGCCCGTGAGAATCGTCAGGGAAAGGAGAGGCGATGCATTGTTCATGCGGGCGATGGTATCGCTTGTGCCCGTGCTGCCGGTGCTGCCTACGCGG
>NZ_JTKZ01000750.1:0-4269 GCF_000799035.1 Delftia sp. ZNC0008 | reverse complement strand
ATCACCAGGGACAGGTCGCGGCCCTTGGGCGTGAGCAGGTACTCGTAGCGGTCCGGGCCGCTTTGGTAGAGGCGGCGCTCGACCAGGCCGGACTGCTCCAGCTGGCGCAGGCGGTCGGTCAGCGTGGCGTTGGTGATGTCCGTGGACTTTCTCAGGTCGTCATAGCGGCTCAGGCCCAGCATCAGGTCGCGCAGCACCAGCATGGCCCAGCGGTCGCCTACGGCCTCCAGCGTGGTGGCGATCGAGCAGGCCATGCCCTCGAAGCTCTTGGATCGCATGGAATTCCTCGTTGTCTGTTCGCGTTGTCGCAGGCCTGGAGTGTCTCAGCAAAACGCAAGCCCGGCCCGCAAAGGTGGATTGCGTGCTTGTAGCTCTAATGATTGAAGTTTATAGTTGAAGCCACTTTCAACCACCGCTTGATCCAAGCAAGGACTTCTCCCATGAGCACGCATCAAGGCACCGCCGTCGTCACTGGCGCCTCCTCCGGCATCGGCGCCGTCTATGCCGATCGCCTGGCCGCACGCGGCCATGACCTGATCCTGGTCGCGCGCCGCCTGGACCGGCTGCAGGCGCTGGCACAGCGCCTGCGCGACGACCATGGCCGCCAGGTCGAGGTGGTGGCGGCCGACCTGGCCGACGCCGCCGGCCTGCAGCGCGTGGAGGCCCTGTTCGATGGGCAGCGCGACATAGCCATGCTGGTCAACTGCGCCGGCCTGGGCGCCCTGGGTCCGGCGGCCCAGGTGGATGCGCGCGAAGTCGACCGCCTGGTCATGGTCAACATCCATGCGCTGACGCGGCTGTCGCTGGCGGCAGCGCGGCTGTTCGCCACGCGCGGCCGGGGCACGCTGATCAACATCGGCTCCATCCTGGCCCTGATGCCCTTGCCGGGCGCCTCCAGCTACAGCGCCTCCAAGGCCTATGTGCTGAGCTTCACGCGCTCGCTGCAGGCCGAGCTGGCACCCAGCGGCGTCACCGTGCAGGCCGTGATGCCCAGCCTGGTGCGCTCGGAGTTCTTCGGGGGCAAGCCTTCTCCTTTTCCCGAGCACCTGTTCATGTCGCCCGAGACCCTGGTGGACACGGCCCTGGCGGCGCTGGACCAGGGCGAGGCCATCTGCTTTCCCACGCTGGGCAGCACGACCGCCTGGCTGGACTTTGACCAATCGCGCGCCAATCTCGTCAAGGCGTTGACGCTCAGCGGCGTGCCGGCGGCGCGCTACCAGGCTGCGGATGCAGGCCAGCCGGCCTGACGGCCGCGCTGCGTCGCCACCCCGGATTCCCGTACTCCTCTTTTTGCCCCCGGAGAAAGCCATGCCCCTGTGGAAGATCTACCACCCCGAAAACGCCTTCAGCGATGAAGACAAACAGGCCATCGCCCAGCGCATCACGGCCGTCTACGGCGACCTGCCGCGCTTTTACGTGGGCGTGGTGTTCGAGGCCGTGGCGCGCACCTCGTTCTTCATCGGCTGCGAGCCTGCCGACGATTTCGTGCGCATCTCCGTGGACCACATCGCGCGGCAGATCCGCGACGAGGAGACCAAGACACGGTTCCTCGAAGGCGTGCGGCGGCAGCTGTCCCCCTTCATTGCCGACCGTGGCCTGCGCTGGGAGATGCATGTGGACGAGACGCCCTTCAGCCTGTGGAGCATCCAGGGCCTGCGCCCGCCCGTGCCGGGCACGCCCGAGGGGGAGAAATGGCGCCTGGACAATCGGCCCTCTCCCCTCTGAGGACCTGCCTGCACCTCAGCGCAGCGACAGCCCCGCCGACTGGATCGCGCGGGCGTAGCGCGGGCGCTCGCTTTGCAGGCTCTGGCCCAGGTCGGCTGGGGAGCCGCCCGCCACCTTGAAGCCCATGTGCTCCAGCTGCGCGCGCACATCGGGCGCCTGCAGCACGGTCTGCAGGTCGCGGTTGATCTTGGCGACGATGGGCGCGGGCGTGCCGGCCGGCGCGAAGTAGCCCTGCCAGCTTTCCACCGAGAAGCCGGGCACGCCGGCCTCGGCCATGGTGGGCACCTGGGGCAGGGCGTCGGAGCGGTAGGGCGTGGTCACCGCCAGGGCGCGCAGCTTGCCGGCGCGCACGTACTCGGTCACGGCGGCCAGCGTGATCAGCGTGGCGTCGGTATGGCCGCCCAGCACGTCCAGCGCGGCTGGGCCACCGCCCGGGTAGGGGATGTAGTTGACCTTGGCGCCCGTCTCCTGCGTGAGGATTTCATGCGCCACATGGGCAATGCCGCCATTGCCGGGCAGGCCCAGGCTGATGCTCTGCGGCTTGGCCTTGGCGCGGGCCAGGTAGTCGCCCAGCGTGTTCAGGCCCGTGCCGGGGTTGACCACCAGCACCTGCGGATTGACCACGGCCTTGATGATGGGCGTGAAGGCCTTTTGCGTGTCGTAGGGCAACTGGGCGAACAGCAGGCCGTTGAGCGTGAGGCCTTCGCCCTGCTGCAGCAGGGTGTAGCCGTCGGGCGCGGCCTTGGCCACCTTGGACGCGCCGATGGTGCCGCTGGCCCCGGCCACGTTCTCCACCACCACCGACTGGCCCCACAGCGCGGCCAGCTTGTCGGCCAGCGTGCGCGTGAGCTTGTCGGCGCTGCCCCCGGGCGCCACGGGCACGATGATGCGCACCGGCTTGTTCGGAAAGCTGTCGGCCGAGGCCAGGGCCGCAGGCGCGTGCAGGGCCAGGGCGGAGAACAGGGGAAGCAGCAGTGCGCGCAGCGCAGACGGGGTGCGGATCATGGGAGTGCCGGAGTGCAGAGAGTCGATGCCCGCAGTCTGGGAGGCTCCCGGCGCGGCGTGAACTAAGCATTGCGGCTATGCATATGCGGCTGCCGCACAACGTGCGTCACGCTTGCCCCACGCATGCGCGCGCAGTGCCCAAAGCTCATATCCATATCTGCAATGCGTCGTTGGCGCCGGGGCGGGAGAGGCCTAACTTCGTGTCCTCCCGCGAACGTCCTCCCAGGCACTCCCATGACACAGACCCATCTCTCCATCGACTTCAGCGGCAGCGACGTGGCCAGCCGCCGTGCAGCCGCCATCACCGGCTTCATCGCCACGGCCCGGCGCCTGCTCCCCGATCCCGAACGGGCCACGCCCGAGCAACTGCAGGCCGTGGCCCGCGAGCTGGAGGCGCTGGGCCTGCAGCGCGAACTGTTCCCGCACGCGCACTTCCCCGTCTTGGCCAGCAACCCGGCCCAGGTCTACCGCCTCAGCGAAGACCTGGGCGGGCGCTATGCGCTGTACCTGTCCACCGGCCTGCCGGGCAAGTCCCAGCCGCCGCATGACCACACCACCTGGGCCATCATCGCGGGCGTCGAAGGCGTGGAGCGCAACGTGTTCTTCACGCGCGGCAAGACCGACGACCCGCTGCGCGACACCCTGGCGGTGGGCCGCAGCGTCGATGTGGGCAGCGGAACCTCGGTGGTGCTCACGCCCACCGACGTGCACACCATCGAGCTGATTGGCGAGGAACCCGGCCTGCACCTGCATTTCTACGGGCGCGGCCTGGAGCGCATGCCCGATCGCGTGGTCTTCGAGAGCCTGGAAGGCGGCAGCTTCCGCACCTTCGGCCCGCCCAAGTCGATTCGCCATGCGCTGGTCACGCCCGCCGCGCTTCGGCAGGCCCTGGCCGATGGCGAGGAAATCGCCGTGCTCGACGTGCGCGAGGCCGGTGTCTTCGCGCACCGCCACATCCTGTTCGCGGCGCCGGCCCCGGCCTGGCGGCTGGAGCAGCTCATCGACCGCCTGGTGCCGCGCCGCGGCACGCGCATCGTGCTGGTGGATGGCGACGGCACGCTGGCCCATGAAGCCGCCGCCAAGCTCGTGCGCCTTGGCTGGCCCAACGTCTCCGTGCTGGAAGGCGGCACCGAAGGCTGGGCGGCCGAGGGGCTGGAAATCTTCAGCGGCACCAACGTGCCCAGCAAGGCCTTCGGTGAAGTCATCGAGCATGAAAAGCACACGCCCTGGATCACCTCGGACGAGCTGGGCGCGCGCGTGCAGCGCGGCGACAACATCGTCGTCGTCGACAGCCGCACGCCCGAGGAATTCGCGGCCTTCAGCCTGCCCTTTGCGCTCAGCGTGCCGGGGGCCGAACTGGTCTACCGCATCGGCGAAATCGCCCCGGACCCGCAAACCCTGGTCGTCGTCAACTGCGCGGGCCGCACGCGCTCCATCGTGGGCGCTCAGACCCTGATCGACGCCGGCATCCCCAACCCGGTCGTCTCGCTGCGCAACGGCACCATGGACTGGCTGCTCACCGGCCGCAGGCTGACGCGG
>NZ_JTKZ01000868.1:0-7204 GCF_000799035.1 Delftia sp. ZNC0008 | reverse complement strand
CCGCGTGGGCAGGTTCATGGGGCGGTGTTCTTCGCGGGCACGCCTTCAGGCGTGCCCTGTGCATGTTATGCACTCCGGGGCCGGCTGCGCAGGGCCGGCCCCATAGGCGCGTTGGCGCGGTGGGATCAACCTGCGGCGAGGGCGTCGGTGTCGGCGATGGCCTGGCCCAGCGGCATCACGGCCGCGTACTTCTGGGCCATGTCGAACAGGTTGGCCTCGTGCGGGCCCAGGGCGCGGTCGCCGCAGCAGTCGGCCACGACCAGCGGGCGAAAGCCCGACTGCATGGCATCGACCACGCTGGCGCGCACGCAGCCGCTGGTCACGCAGCCGGCCACCAGCAGGGTCTGCACGCCGCGCTGGGCCAGCCAGGGTGCGAGCATGGTGCCGAAGAAGGCCGAGGGCGTGCTCTTGCGCACCACGTATTCGCCAGCGGCCGGGGCCAGCTGGGGCACGATGGCGCTGTGGGGGCTGTCTTCCTTCAGGGTCAGCATGCCGGGCACCTTCAGGCAGAAGATGTTGTGGTCGGCATCGTCGTCCGAGAACACGATGCGGCTGTGCGCCACGGGCCAGCCGCGCTCGCGCGCATGGGCCAGCAGGTGCTGCGTCTGCGCGATGGCTTCGGGGATGTTGCCGCCGCCGAAGACGGCCGGGTCGGCAAAGCCGTTGACGAAGTCGATGATGAGCAGGCCGAACGGGGCCTTGAGCGGCAGCGGTGTGCCGAAGCCCTGGCGTGCGTAGGCAGAGATGTCGCCCTGCACGCCCTCGGTGGGAACGCTCTGCGTGCTGGTGGTGGCGGTTGTCATGCGATGTCCTTTCCTTGCTTGGACCTTTTGGCGGCGCGCGCCAGTCCTTCCTCGTCCTGCACCACGCCGTCGATGACCGTGGGCTTGCCATCCAGCGCCACCGAGCAGTGGCGCATGGGGATGTCGATGTGGCAGGCCGTGGTGCGGCTGCCCCCGGCCTCGTTGTTGGGGCCCATGGACCACAGGAAGTTGCCCTCGAAGGCGCGGGCGTCCATGCCGATGTGGGTTTCCTTGTTGTAGTGGGCCAGCATGGACCAGTGGGCGCGCGGCTGCAGCCCCCAGCCGATGTGGGAGACGGCATAGGCCTCGGGGTCCTCGTAGGAGGCCATGTACTCCTTGAGGATGTCGGCCTGCAGGCCGCCGCTGATGCGCGTGACGTAGCCCTTTTCGATGACGAGTTCGATGGGCTCGGTCACGTAGTCCTTCATGGGCAGCAGGATGTCGCCCCGGTCCAGCACCACGCGGCCGTTGCTCTCGCCCTCGTCGGGCCAGGTCAGCACGAAGCCGCTGGGCCAGTGGTCCCAGCGGCCGGGCTGGTCCACGAAGCCGTATTCGCAGATGGCCGGGAAGCTGCCCAGGCGGCAGCGCAGGTCGGTGCCCGCGGCCGAGGTGATGTGCATCTGCCCGGCCGCCTCGATCAGCTTGGATGCGGCCTGCACGCGTGCGCGGTCGCCCTCGGTGGGCACCAGGCGGCACAGCACCTCGGGCGGCTCCACGGCCAGCAGGATCTTGGTGCCGGTCTGCAGGATCTCGTGCTGCTCGGGCGAGAACAGCAGCGTCATCAGGTCCAGCACCAGGTCGCTGGCCTTGAGCGCGGCGATGGCGGCGGGGTTGCCGGTCAGCGGCGTCGTGCCCAGGTAGGCCAGCGAGTCGCGGCTCAGTGATTTTTCGGCGTTGACGGGCGGCAGGTCCAGGCGGTTGACGCGCGCCCCCATTTCGCTGGAGGCGGCAATGGCGCAGCGCAGCGTCTGCGGGTGCGTGTCGGCGCCCGTGAGCACGGTGACGGTCTGGCCGGCTTCGAGCCGGGACAGCGTGAGCACCTGCTTCCAGGCGTGGATCAGATCGATATCGCTGACGGACATGGTCGGCTCCTTGGTGTCGCGATGGATGGGAGTGGGCTGCGGTTGGACATTCAGTCCACCCGCGCGCCGAGGAAATCGCCCAAGGCCACGTAGAACCCGGCCTCGTTGTCCCAGGGAATCATGTGGCCGGCATTGGGCACGCGCACATGCTCGGTCTGGGGTGCCAGGCCTTGCCACTCGGCCACGTCCTCGCTGCGCACCACGTCGCCGCGCTCGGCCGTGACCAGCAGCAGCGGGTGCTGGATGCGGGGCAGGTCGGCATGGATGTCGTCACGGCCGAAGTCCTCGAAGCTCTGCACGATGGCCGGCTCGTGGCAGGTGTGCAGCCACTGGGCGCGCAGCTGGCGCTGCTCTTCGGTCCAGGTGGGGCAGAAGGCGCGCATGGCCTCGGCATCCATGCCCAGCGTGGCCTGGCGGATGGAGTCCACATACCAGGGCAGGGCGGCCGGGTAGGCGCGGCGGCCGGGGCCGGAGACCGGCGGATCGACGATGACCAGGCGCGTGAGCCCCACCGGCTGGCTGCGCGCGGCGCGCACGGCGATGCGCCCGCCCATGGAGTGGCCGACCAGCGCCCAGCGCTGCAGGCCCAGGGCCTGGGCGAAGGCGGCCACGTCGGCGGCCTGTGCATCGAGGCTGTAGTCCAGGCCCGGGCCGGAGGACGACAGGCCGCGCCCGCGCACGTCCAGCACATAGGTGTCGAACTGGCGGCCCAGGTGCTCGGCCACGAAGCCCCAGGTCACGGCCGGGCTGGTGATGCCGGGGATCAGGATGACGGCGTCGCGCTGCGCGCGTTCGCCCTCGGCGCCGCCGTAGCGCAGGTAGTGCTGGCGGATGCCGTTGGCGTGGACGTTGCCGCCGTAGCGGAATGTGCTGGGGGTGGGGGAGCTGGAATGGCTGGTCATGCGTGTGTTCCTCAGGCCTTGGCTGCGCTGGTGCCGGTGTCGTAGGGGTAGGCGCCCGACAGCAGCGCACCCGCGCCCGGCACCACGGGGTCCAGCCCCAGTTCCTTGAGGATGGCATAGGTGGTGGCGATGGAGGCGGTCAGCACGGGCTTGCCGGTCTGGGCCTCGACCTGGGCCACGGCCGGCAGCGAGGGCATCTGCACGCAGGCCGACAGCACGATCACGTCGGCGTCGGCGTAGTTCATGCCGGCCACGATGCCGGGCAGCTTGGCGGGGTCGTGGCGGCCCACGTCCAGGTTGTCGGGGATCTCCAGCGCGCGCCAGTCCACGATCTCGAAGCCTTCGGCGGCCACGTAGTCCATGACCAGCTGGGTCAGCGGAATCATGTAGGGCGCCACCAGGGCGATCTTCTTGGCGCCCATGACCTTGAGCGCTTCCACCAGCGCGCCGGCGCTGGTGATCACCGGGGCGGTGGCGCCATTGCTGGCCGTGCGCTCGGTCAGGCGCTGCTGCGAGACGCGGTGGTAGCCCTTGCCCATGGCCATGATGGCCACCAGGCAGGCATAGCCCAGCACGTCCACGCGCGCGTCGCTCAGCTCCAGCGCGCAGCGGTCGCTTTCGGCGTCCATGGCGGCCAGTTCCTCCTTCTGGACCTTCTTCATGCGCATGCGGCTGGAGTGGAAGGTGAAGCGGTCCTGCGGGCGCAGCGTGGAGTGGGCCTGCAGCATGGCCGGCACCTCGGTCTCCATGGTGGTGTTGGAGCTGGGGACGATCTGGCCGATGCGGAACGTTTTGGTCATGGACTTGCCTTTGCGAAGTTTCGAGGGTTTCTGATCAGAATCAACTGAGTGTGTACGCTTTATTCTTGCAAAAGACGTGCCGCCTTGCAAATGAGAATTTTCTCGGGGTTTGTACTGATTTGGTGCAGAAATTGCACCAAAAATGGCGAACTTCAATTTATTCTGCCGCCCTATGGTGCATGCATCGATTTGAAAAATTCAAGCGCATACACCTGAATTAAGTGTTTTGTTGCCTGGCACGCTTCCTGCTGTACACCCTGCAAGGACGCGCCGAAGCAACGGTTGCCCCGTCTGGCTTTCAACATTCCTGCTAGGAGAAAACTGTGTCTCAATCCCCTCGAATCGCCGTTGTCGGCGCCGGTCTCGGCGGGGCTGCAGCTGCCAAGCTGCTGCTCCAGGAAGGCTTCAATGTCCGCGTCTATGAGCAGGCGCCCAGCTTCTCGCGCCTGGGAGCCGGCATCCATGTCGGGCCCAATGTGATGAAGATCCTGCGCCGCATCGGCATCGAGGACGCGCTCAACGAGCAGGGCTCGCATCCCGACTACTGGTACAGCCGCCACTGGCAGACGGGCGACGTGCTGGCCCAGATTCCGCTGGGCGACTACGCCGTCAAGGAATACGGCGCCAGCTACCTGACCGTGCACCGTGGCGACTTCCATGCGCTGCTGGTCGAGGCCCTGCCCGACAGCGTGATGGCCTACGGCAAGTTCCTGACCAAGGTGGAGGATCGCGGCAATGTGGTCGTCATGCACTTTGCCGACGGCACGACCGAGGAGGCGGACATCGTCATCGGCGCCGATGGCGTGAACTCCCGCATCCGCGAGGAACTGCTGGGCCCCGAGCTGCCCAAGTACGCGGGCTACCTGGCCCACCGCGCCGTGTTTCCCACGCCCGAAGTCAAGGCCGGCATGCTGCCCTTCGACGCCTGCGTGAAGTGGTGGAGCGATGACCGCCACATGATGACCTACTTCGTCACCGGCAAGGCCGACGAGCTGTACTACGTGACCGGCGTGCCCGTCGAGAAGTGGGACCTCAACGACCGCTGGCTGCCCAGCAGCAAGGAAGAGATGCGCGAGGCCTTCTCGGGCTGGCATCCCACCGTGCAGGCACTGATCGACGCCACCGTGGAAGTGACCAAGTGGTCGCTGCTCGAGCGCGATCCGCTGCCGCTGTGGAGCCGTGGCCGCCTGGTGCTGCTGGGCGATGCCTGCCACCCCATGAAGCCCCACATGGCCCAGGGCGCCGCCATGGCCATCGAGGACGGCGCCATGCTGGCGCGCTGCCTCAAGGAAGTCGGCGCGCACAACCATGAGCTGGCCTTCGCCCTGTACGAAGCCAACCGTGCCGAGCGCGCCAGCAAGGTGCAGCGCATCTCGCACGACAACACCTGGCTGCGCACCAACGAAGATCCGTCCTGGTGCTTCGGCTACGACGTGTTCAACGTGCCCCTGGTCGAGCCCAAGGTCAAGGCAGCGGCCTGATACTCGCTGCCTTGCCGGACGAGGGGAGGGGAGGGAATCCCCCCACTCCTGTCCGGCCGCAGAACGCCGACATCCTGAACCGCAGCCAAGTTGCAAGAGCCTCGTCCCATGGGAACCCCAGTCCATCCAAGCAGTACCCCCCACCCCATCCGCCTGCAGGTCAATGCACGCGCATGCGAGGTGCCGGCAGCGCCCGGGACGGCGCTGCTGCATGTGCTGCGCAATGACCTGGAGCTGAACGGGCCCAAGTACGGCTGCGGCCTGGGCGAATGCGGCGCCTGCACGGTGCTGATCGATGGCGTGGCCGCGCGTTCCTGCGTGATCCCCGTGCGGGCGGCCGTGGGCCGCGAGGTCACCACGCTGGAAGGCCTGGGCTCGCGCCAGTGCCCCGGCCCCACGCAGCAGGCCTTCATCGACTGCCAGGCGGCCCAGTGCGGCTACTGCCTCAACGGCATGATCATGACCGTGGAGGCCCTGCTGCGCCGCAACCCCAATCCCACCGAGCAGGAGCTGCGCAACGAGCTGCACCACAACCTGTGCCGCTGCGGCACGCATGTGGAAATCATGCAGGCCGCCCTGCGCGCCGTGCAGCTGCGTGCGCAACGCGCCGCGCTGCAGGCACCCTCCGGTTTTCCATCTTCCAGCGCGGGCGAGGTCCAGCCATGAGCCCGGCCGGCAACACTCCCGCCCTGCCTTCCGACCTGCTGCACGGCCTGGCGCTGCGCCCGCCCGTCGCGGCCTGGGACGGTCTGCGCTACCGGGGCAGCGTGCCCCTGCATGCACGGTTGCAGGACGCCCAGGCCATGGCTGGCGTGGTGGCCGCGGTGCAGCGCGGGCATTTTCTGGGCGTGGTGGCCGTGGCGCCTGTCCATGCCCGGCAGGCCGCTGCCAGCCTGGCCCCTGCCTGGGACGACCGGCAGGAAGCCAGGGCCGCCAGCGCGCCCCGTGCTGCCGACAGAGCCGACAGAGCCGACAAGGCTGGCAAGGCCGACCTGCCCGATGCCGGCCGCTATGTCTGGCGCATGGCGGCGCCCGTGTCTTGCGAGGGTGCCGCACGCGCAGCCGTGTGGTGCCTGGACGGCCATGCCAGCGTCTGGCTGCCGCCCTGCGACGCCGGCGTGCGGCAGATGATCGGCCGCGAACTGGCCGCATTGCTGCAATGCCCCGAGTCCGCGCTGCGGCTGTTCAGCCTGCCGGCCACGGCGGCCGGCACCCCGCATGTGCTGGATCTCATGGACGCAGCGGCCGATGCGGCCCTGCTGTCCCAGGCCGTGGGCCGGCCTGTCAGCGTGGCCTGCGAGGCCTGGACTGCTGCGGGCAGCGCAGACAGCCGGGAGCTGGTGCTGAGCGTGCATGCGCGGCCTTCGCAAGGGCTTGAAGCCGACACGGTGGTGCAGCCTCAGCCGGGCAATGCATCGCCGCAGCCAGACCTGCTGCTGTCCGACACGCCCTGGGCCGTGCGCCCCAGCATGGCGCGCCTGTTGAGCCAGCCCGAGCTGGCGCGCGCCGCGGCCCTGGCCACCGTGCTCGATGCCGGCGAAGTGCATGAACGCAGGCTGGCCGCCAGCCTGCGGCATGCCGGCGTCGATGATCTGAATGCCGCCCAGGTCTTTGCCCGCGAAAGCCACTGGCATGAGCAGGCGCTGGACCAGGGCCGTGACCCGCTGCAATGGCGGCTGCAGCACCTGCCCGAAGGCCCGGTGCGCGATCTGGCCCGGCAGGTGGCCGAGCGTGCGCAGGCATCGCAGCAGGCGCCATCCCACCAGGGGGCCGACGGCCGCCTGCTGGGCCGGGGCTTTGCCACCGCCCAGCTGCAGACCCTGGATGCGCAGGGCGCCGACCTCCATGCCTGGAGCGCCTGGGTGGCCGAGGTGGCCGTGCACCCGCAAACGGGCGAGATCGAAGTGACCCGCGTCGTGGCCGGCCATGACAACCGCAGCATGCAGGCGGCGCAGGCCGCCAGCACGCGGCCCGAGATCGTCCAGCAGGACCCGCAACTGCTGGCCGACGCGCGCCGGCTGCTGGGCGCGGCCCCCGCTTTTGACGACTGGGCAGGGTCCACAGCTTCCGCTGCTTCTTTCGATGTGATCGCCAAGCCCGGCTCCGACCTGGCGCAGCGTGCGCCCGGCGATATCG
>NZ_JTKZ01000568.1:0-5146 GCF_000799035.1 Delftia sp. ZNC0008 | reverse complement strand
TGCAGCCGTTTTCCAGCTGCAGCACGTCGCTGCTGCGTGTGCGGATCAGGGCGGCGTCGATGTTGATCTCGCCGAAGTCGTTGACCAGCACGGCCACGCGCAGGCCATCGGCACGCTCCAGCAGCCGGTTGAGCAAAGTGGTCTTGCCCGCGCCCAGATAACCGCCCACGACGACCATGGGAACGGGCGCCCGCTGCGCCGCGGCGGCCGGCGTGCTCATGGCGCTGACCCGGGCGCGGGGAAGATGCGGCCGCCCAGCACGGTGCCCCAGACCTTCACGTCCTTGAGGGCGGCGGGCGCCACCGCGCGGGGATCGTCTTCCAGCACGGCGAAGTCCGCCAGCTTGCCGGGCTCGATGCTGCCCACGCGCTGCTCCAGCTTGAGGGTACGGGCCGCGCCCATGGTGATGGCATGCAGGGCATCGTCCACCGACAGGCGCTCGGCCTCGCCCAGCACGCGGCCTGAAGCGGTTTCGCGCTGCACCGCGCACCAGGCGGTGAACAGGGGGTGGATAGGGGTGATGGGCGCATCGGAATGCATGGCGAAATCCATGCCCAGGCGCCGCGCCGTGCCCGCTGCATTCATGCGCGAGGCCCACTGCATGCCCACGGTCTGCTCGGCGTGGGCATCACCCCAGTAATAGAGATGGTTGGAGAAGAAGTTGACACACATTCCCAGGCGCGCGGCGCGCTGCAGCTGGGCGATGCTGGCCAGCTGGCAGTGCTGCAGGGTGTGGCGATGGTCGGCGCGCGGGTGCCTGGCCAGCAGGTCCTCGATCACATCCAGCACCACCTCGGTGGCCTCGTCTCCGTTGGTGTGGATGTGCAGTTGCAGACCGGCCAGGTGGAAGGGCTCGAACAGCGCGGGCAGCTGCGACGGGGGAATCAGCCACAGGCCGTTGGGCTGCCCGCCCGCATAGCCGGGAGCGCGCAGGCGCGCGGTGAAGCCCTGGATGGAGCCGTCCACGATGAACTTGACGGGGCCGAACTGCAGCTTGTCGCTGGCCGACGATGCGGCAGCGGCGTGCACGCGCGCGGCACCGCCTTCCGGGTTGCGCTGCGGCGCGAAGGCCGGGACGATGCGCAGTGGATAGGCCGCGTCGCCCGTGACTTCGCGCAGCGCGGCCAGGCCCTGGGGCGAGAGATCGCTGACCAGGTCGGTGGCCGTGGTCACGCCCGCGAGCTGGGCCACGCGGCCGAACTTCCAGATGGCCTCGCGCTGCTCGGCAGCGGCCAGCGACAGCGCGCTGCCGATCACCTTCTGCACGGGGTACATGGCGGCGAATTCCTGCAGCTCGCCCGTGGGCTGGCCCTCGGCGTCCTTGTGGATGCCGTCGATGTCGGTGTCCTCGTCAATGCCGGCCAGCGCCAGCATGGCCGAGTTCACATTCATCAGGTGCACGCTGGCATGCAGGATGACGATGGGCCGCGTGGCGGAGACACGGTCCAGCTCGCGCACCGACAGCCGGCTGCTGCCGAAGAGGATGGGATCGAAGCCCCAGGCCAGCAGCGTGGCCTGCGCATCGGGCAGGGCACGCTCGGCCTCGGCCAGGCGCGCCAGCACGGCGTCCAGCGTGCGCAGGCCGGGCCACAGGCGGCCCTCGGGATCGCGCCGATCGAAGTAGCCCAGGTACACGGCCTCCCACATGGCGCCTTCCATCAGGTGGCTGTGCGCCTCGATCAGGCCGGGCATGAGGACCTTGTCGCACAGTCGGTCGATGCGCTCGGCCTCGGGCCAGTCAGCCATGTCGGCCTCCTGGCCAACGGCCAAGATGCGGCCGCCCTGCACGGCCACATGGGTGGCCTGCTGCTGGGCCGGGTTCATGGTGAGGATGGTGCGCGCCACAAAGACCTGCGTGCGCGCGTTCTCGTCGTGGTTCATGGTGGTGGTCTTTTTCAGGCGGCCTTGACGCGCGCGGCACCGGGCAGATAGTGGACGATGGCCGTGACCAGCAGGTTCAGCGCCAGGCTGATGAAGCCCAGGTTGATGCCGCCGAAATCCGGCTGCTGGATGTACAGCGCAATGGCCAGCGCCTGGCCGCAGGCAATGCCCAGGGCAACAGCCAGGGGCCGGATGCGCCAGCCGAAGAGGATGGCCATCATTCCCGGGAAGAACTGCGTCACGCCGTAGTAGGTGGTGTTGATCAGCGTCAGCATCAGGTTGGGCGTGAGCAGCGTCATCACGATGGACAGCACCAGGTAGATGACGATCACCACCTTGGCGCCCTGCTTTTGCTTGGCCTCGGGCAGGCCGGGCAGCAGGTTGCGGGCCACGATGGGGCCGATGGCCAGGCAGATGCCCGCCAGCACCAGCAGGCCCGACAGCGCGGCGCCTGCGGCCACCAGGCCCAGCAGCCAGTCGGGCAGCAGTCGCACGGCAGCCGCGAAGAAGGCCTCGTTGGGCGATGCCAGCTGCAGGTTCTGGCTGATGGCGTAGTACGAGGCCAGCACCAGGAAGGGGTACATCAGCATGTACAGCGGCATGGCGATCTGCGTGCGGCGGATGGTGTGCGAACTCTTGGCCGTGAAGAAGTTCTGAACCGCGAACGGCATCATGTAGAAGCCCAGCGCCTGGAACAGCATGGTGCTCATGGAAAAGCGCAGCTGCGTATCGGTCATGTGGTTGCTGACCTTGGCGCTGGCGGCGGTGAACACATCGCCCACGCCCGCATGCCAGCCCACGGCCACGCCCGTGGCGATGATGGCCACCACCATCAGGATGTCCTTGAGGATGGCGATATAGGCCGAGGCGCGCACCCCCGAGATGGCGATGTAGGTGAAGGCCAGGCCCGCAGAGATCAGCAGCAGGTGCAGCGGCTGGAAATTCCATCCCAGGCCCTTGAGCGCGGCCACCAGCCCCGTGAACTGCAGCTGGCCCCAGGGCAGCAGGAACAGGATGGCCGAGCCGGCCACGATCAGCTCCAGCGCACGGCTGCCGAAGTGGCCCTTGAACAGGTCCGGCAGCGTGATGGCGTTGTGCCGCAGCCCCGCCTTCCAGATCATGGGGCCGAGGAAGTAGCCCAGCGGATATGCCAGCAGGATGTAGCCCAGGAACCAGACGCCATAGGTCGGCCCCTTGGCGTAGATGCCGCCCGGAAAGCCGACCATGGTGCCGATGCTGTAGATCTCGCCGGCGGCCAGGAAGAACACCAGGTAGGCGCCGAACTGGCGGGAGGCGACGAAGAAGTCATGCACGCTTTGCGCCCCCTTGCCCGTGCGCGAGCGGATGGCCAGGTACAGGGACAGCGCGATGAAGCCCAGAAAGACTGCGGTGGTCATGGCGGTGCTCCCTTCAGGCGGACTGCGCGTCGTCGGCTTCGTGGCGGTCGAACATCAGCCAGCACACGAGCATGCACAGCGACGTCAGCACGAACCACATGAAGATCCACAGGTAGATGAAGGGCACGCCGAACACGAAGCGATCGACGGACGCGACCCAGGGAAGCAGGCCGATCACCGCGATGTACGGGATGCCTATGCCGATGAACAGCTTGAGCATGGTTTGTCTCCTTTTGCTCCGATGAAAGAGTTGGCGGTTGTGGCCGCTCTATAGAACATTTCAATGTCCCTGGATGCGATCTTAGGAAGCGCCTACCTATAATTCAAATGAAAAATTTGCCAACAAATCATGAGGACTCCGCATGGATACACAGAAGCTGCGGCACCTGCTGGCCATCGTCGAGCACGGCACCTTTTCCGACGCAGCGCGCGCCGTGCATCTCACCCAGCCGGCGCTCAGCCGCAGCATCCGCGCGCTGGAAGATGAACTCAGGGCGCAGCTGTTCGACCGGGGCGCGCGGCGCGCCCGGCTGACGGTGTTTGGCGAACTCGTGGCCGAGCGTGCACGCCGCATGCGGCTGGAGGAAACCCAGTTGCGGCGTGACCTGGAGCTGCTGCGCGGCGGCCAGGAAGGCGCGCTCGCCATTGGCGTGGCGCCCGCGCCGGCGGCGCTGCTGCTCAAGCCCTTTCTGATCCACATGGCGCAGGCGCATCCGCGCGTGAAGGTGCGCGCCGAAATGGGTGCCACCAGCGCATTGCTGCAGCTGCTGCGCAACGAATCCATCGATGCCATCGTCGGCGACGCCTATGTGCTGCGCGCCGCCGATGACGTGGAGATGGAACTGCTGGGCGAGCTGCCCGCCGGCCTGGTCTGCCGCGCGGGCCACCCCGTGCTGCAAAACCCCGGCATGGACGAGATCCGCCGCTACCCGCTGGCCACCACCACGTTGAGCACGGCCATGGCGCGGCAGCTGGCCGAGCTGTGGGGCGAAGGCGCCGAGCCCGACAAGCTGTTCACCCTGCACTGCAACGACCTGGACCTGCTGCGCGGCGTGACCCTGGCCACGGACACCTTGCTGTTCGGCGTGCTGTCCATCACCCGCAAGGAGCGCGCCAGCGGCGCCATGGCCGAAGTGCCCCTGCCCGCCGATCCCCGCCGATGCGGCCGCTACGGCATGGCGCGCATGGCCGCGCGCACCCTGTCACCGGCGCTGGACACGGCCTACGCCTTCACGCGCACGCACTGGCGCGAGCTGTCGGAGCACGATCAGGAGCCCGGTTGATCGATGCTCAGCCGGCCGCCGGGGCCTGTGCCTGTGCATGCGCCAGGCCCAGCGGCAAGGTCTGCGCGCGCAGCCAGTCCAGCACCAGGGCGAAGCTGGCCTCGTCCAGCACCGGCCGGGGCGACATGAGCACGTAGTGCGAGCCATCGGCCACGAAGCCGCGCGGCGCGCACAGCGTGCCGCTGGCCAGGTCATCGGCCACCAGTGCCAGCGGGCCGATGGCGACGCCGGCCCCGGCCACGGCGGCCTGCAGGCTCAGGTAGAAATGCTCGAAGCGCACCTCGCGACCGGCCCGCAGCGGCACGCCGGTCAGTTCGCTCCAATGCCGCCATGCGTCCGGCCGCGACTGCGTATGCAGCAGCACCCCGCCCAGCGGCCCTGAGCGTGCCAGCGCCTTGGCAAGCGCGGGCCTGCAGACGGGCCCCACGCGCTCTTGCAGAAAGGGCTCGGCCACCACATCGGCACCCATGTCGAAATCCGCGCGGCGTATGGCCAGATCAATGCCCTCGCGCGCAAAGGGCACGGAGCCGCCGGCCGATACCAGGCGCAGCTCGCGCTGCGTGCCGATCGCTTCCTGCAAACCAC
>NZ_JTKZ01000861.1:0-1688 GCF_000799035.1 Delftia sp. ZNC0008 | reverse complement strand
CCGCGTCAGGGCGCGGCGTGTCTGGTCCACGATGCGGTCCAGCGTGACGGCGGGCGCCAGCGAATAGTTCAGGGCCACCACCACGGCGCCGGCGCGCGTGAAGGTGGGCGCCATGCTGCTGGAGTCGTCCTTGGACAGCAGCCGCCAGTAGCCGCCGTGGATGAAGAAGAGAACAGGGGCGCCTGCCGCCCCGGTTGCTGCCGGGAAAATGTCCAGCAGCTCGTCGGCATGCTCGCCATAGGCCACGTTCAGCGCGCAGGGCAGGCTCTGGCGCGCGGCCCGGCTGTCGTCGGCATAGGCCTTGATGATGGGGGTGATGTCGGGTACCGTCGCGCGGGCGTTGTACTGGACATCGAGTCCGGCGCGGTCGTAGTGACGGTAGAGTGCGGGCATTGGAACGGAGATGGCGCGAAATGGTTTGTATGGCAGGTATTGGTACAAGTCCCAGACTTGTTCTGCAAAATACTTTAAACCTAAACTAAGACCCGCGCCAACCGTTCCAGCCCTTACAGAGTTTCCCGTCCAGCGTGACGGAAGACTGCCTCACCACCGATCGCCATCCGCGCGGCCCGCGCAAGGAGCACAGCAGCATGCGTTTCCTCACCCCCTTCCTGGCCGCAGCGGCCCTGGCCCCTGCCTTTGTTCCCGCGCTCGCGCAGGCGGACACCATCAAGGTCGGTATCGCCAACGATATTTCCGGGCCGTTTGCCGCGCTGGGCGCCGAGGCGCGTGACGGCTTCAACCTCGCCATCAAGCAGCTGGGCGGCAAGCTGGGCGGCCAGCCGGCCGAGTTCCTGCAGACCGACATGGGCGGCAACCCCGACCAGGCGCGCCAGCTGGTCACGCGCTACATACAGCGCGACAAGGTGGATTTCTTCACCGGCCCCATCGGCTCCAACGTGGCCCTGGCCGTGGGCCCGGCGCTGTTCGGCGCCAAGGTGCCCTACCTGTCCAACAATCCCGGCCCCAGCCAGTTCGCGGGAGCGCAGTGCAATGCGTTCTGGTTCGGCACGTCCTACCAGAACGATGCCTTCCACGAGGCAGCCGGCAAGCTGGCCGCCGACCGTGGCTTCAAGAAGATGTTCATCATGGCGCCCGACTATCCGGCCGGCAAGGATGCGCTGGTCGGCTTCAAGCGCGGCTACAAGACCGCGCCCGGCGAAGAGGTCTACACCAAGCTGGGCCAGATCGACTATGCGGCCGAACTGGCCCAGATCCGCGCGGCCAAGCCCGATGCGGTCTATATCTTCCTGCCGGGCGGCATGGGCATCAACTTCGTCAAGCAGTTCGTGTCCACGGGGCTGTCGCAAAGCGTCAAGCTGATCGGCCCGGGCTTCTCGGCCGACGAGGACGTGATCCAAGCCGTGGGCGAGCCCATGCTGGGCATGGTCAATACCGCGCAGTGGGCGCATGACCTGGACGTGCCGCAGAACAAGGCCTTCGTCGAGGCCTTCCGCAAGGAGTACAAGGGCCGCAACCCCTCGGTCTACGCGGCCCAGGCGTATGACGTGATCATGGCCATGGATGCGGCGGTCAAGCAGGCCGGCGGCAAGGCCTCGGACCGCCAGGCCATTGTCAAGGCGCTGGAGAAGGCCGACTACGCCTCGGTGCGCGGCCCCTTCACGTACGGCAAGAACCACTACCCCATCCAGGCCTACTACCAGCGCGTGATCGAGAAGGATACGCGG
>NZ_JTKZ01000735.1:0-3758 GCF_000799035.1 Delftia sp. ZNC0008 | reverse complement strand
CGTGTAGGGTTCGCCAGCGCGGCCCGGCCCCGGAATCATCGGGGCCATGAAAACTGAAACCCTCGAAGCCATTGGCGCGGCAGGAAACAAGGCGACGATCCTTGGTGGATCTGTCGCCGTGGCCGGCAAGATGTCTGCGGCAGACCTCGCGGCCTATGTCGGGGCTCTGGTGGCGATCATCGGCCTGTTGATCACTTGGTTCTATAAGCGTGAGGCCGCCAAGCTCCGGCGCGCTGATGACGCTCGCAGGGAACGGGAGTTTCTGCGCAGGGACGCCGAGCGGCAACTGCGCATGGACCTGATGCGAGCCACAGGCGCGCCGGCGCAGCACTACGACACAGATTTAGGTGTGCTCGAGGTGGACGAATGAACGCCGCCCGCGTTTCTGCCGCTGGCCTCAGTATCGGCGCCGCCATCTTGGCGTCTTGGATCGCTGCCGAGGGTTTCAGCTCCGCGCCCATCATCCCGGTGCGCGGCGATGTGCCCACCATCGGCCATGGCGCCACGCGCTACGAGGACGGCACCCGCGTGACCATGGCCGACCCGCCCATCACCCGCGAACGGGCGCGCGAGCTGGCCATCAACCTGCTGGAGCAGCAGTACGGCGCCTGTGTGCGTGATTCGTTGGGCGACACGCTGGTGCACCCGGCCGAGTTCGCCCAGGCCGTGGACTTCGCGGGCCAGTACGGCTGCGGGGCCTGGCGCGGGTCCTCGATGCTGGCGCGCACGCGGGCCGGCGACTATGCCGGCGCCTGCAACGCTTACCTGGCCTATCGCTACATGACCAGCGCCCAGCCGCTGCAGGGCTACAGGGCCTACCAGTGGGACGCGGCAGGCCGCCCGAAGCGCTGGCGTTACGACTGCAGCACGCCAGGCAACAGGGTTTGCCGCGGTGTCTGGACCCGTCAACAGGCGCGGCACGCCGCGTGTATGGAGGCCCAACCATGAACCCGATCCTCTGGGCAATGTGGTGGTACTGGTGGAGGGGCGGGCGGTGACCGGGATCACACCGAAACTGCTCGCGGCCGCTGTCCTCGCGCTGCTGGTGATCCTGCTTGGCAACGTGCTGCTGACCAGGGCCTACCTGGTCCAGCGTGACGCCGCCGCAGTCGCGCGCGCCAGTGTGGGCGAGATGACCCAGCAGCGGGACGGCGCTCGCGACCTGGCCGCCGCCTGCAGCGATGCAGTCGATGACCTCCGCGAGCTGGCCGACCGGCGTAAGAAAGAGGGCGAGGTCGCGCGAGCCAGCGCCGCTGCCCAGGCGCGGACGCACGAGCAGCGCGCCGATGAGATCCTGGCCAAACCCCCAGCCGTGCCCGGCGATGCCTGCGCGAGCGCCCAGCACCGGGTGGACAACTGGCTGCAGGGGAGGGCGAAGCCGTGAAATTGACAAATTGCTCAATTCGTCAATTCGCGGTGCTAGCTTCCCTGCTGGCCCTGGCCGGCTGCCAAACCCCACCGACGCGCGTCGAGTTGCAGCGCGTGAATGTGCCCGTGCCGGTGGCATGCGACGAGCCGGTGCCAGAGCGCCCGGTTATGCCCACCGAGCAGCTGCGCCCTGGCGCCACAGTAGACCAGTTCACCCAGGCCGCCCTGGCCGAGATCGAGCGGCGCGAGGCCTACGAGATCCAGCTGATGGCTGCGCTGATGGCTTGCGCCACGCCGCTGACGCCGCGCTGATTCAAGGCGCGTGGCCAAAGATGTCGCGCTGACTGGCCTGCATTCCCGCGTCGAGTCCAGCGGTGGGCTTTTTACGGCCAGAAGTGGAAATCTGATTTCGACTCTCAGTTTGATGAGCTGGGCGGAGTTCTTCTCATGAATATAGACAGCACGAAGGGCCAGAGCGCAGTGTTCACGACGTCATGCAGACTTGCGCCCCAGCGCCAGTAGCCTAAGCTATTGATGTCATCGCGCAGATCTAGCAATTCACCAATACACGCTACTGTTACTACAACTGCGACAGGCAAGAACGTGTCTGCGTATTTTCGAGAAAATAATCTAGCAACTAAGAAAATAGTGATGCCTGCATAAATATGTAGTGCATCTTTGGACAATCCGGTTAGGCTGACAATTGCGAGCTTCAAGCTTTGGACTGCGGTTGTTTCCATTTATCTTTCCATCCCGAGCGTGCAGGGAGACCTGACCATGTTTTGCTCTGAGTAAGCAGATACCCCTTTGAGTTTTTGCATGGGTCATGCCTACGACAGCCGAGCCGCGCTCGGCCGATCAGGCCGTAGTCGCTGGGTCAGCCGGCGCTATCGACACGACTGTGCCGTCGATGGCGACCATTTCGCCGCGTGTATTCGGATCCGCATCGAGCGGCACGCCCCACATCGTCCCGGGGTGCTCGCCCTTGTGCATTACGTGGTCGAGATGGTAGAGCTCTTCAGGTGGGAGGCGGAAGCGCTGGGGGTACTTGTCGCTGCCATGGGCCTTCCAGTGCCCCTGGAAGCCGTCCACGACGCGCTTGTGGACCGTGTGTTTTGGATTTGCGGGATCGATTGCCATGGCCGGCATTGTGCCGTGCTCAGCCCTCTGGGCAGCGCTCCATGGCCCAGTCCAGCGCCGCCTCCGCGTCTGCGTGCGGCCCGTCGAACGCACGGATGCCTCGCTCGTCGTCCCAGGCGCCGCCATCCCAGCGCCGTGCAGCAGGGAAGGGCAGGCAGCCATAGTCCACCACGACCGCGTACCAACCCGGCACTGTCGGCACGCCGCCCCAGATGATCGAGTCCATGTGGCTCAGCCAGCGGGCTGCTCCAGTTGCACCGCTCCCTTGCCGACCCAATGCCAGAAGCGGTGGCGCCCGTGGCCATACATCTGCAGCTCGAATGTGATGCGCACGCGCCCGGCAAGCAGGGTGTTGATCTCGCTGGTGATGTACTGAGGTTGGTCCCGCGTAGGGGGCGGCAGCGCCCGCTGAGCTGCAGACATCTCTTCGCCTCGCACTTTTGCGATTACGCCGCGTTCGATCTGGTTTTGGTTATGCATGGCGAGCTTCAGAAAGGGGCAGGCGACCGGTCAACGGAGACCGGGCCACAGCCGCTGTACACGCGGTCGTCACCCGGACCCCAGACGACGAACCAGTCGCTGTGGATTTGCTCGATGCGATAGTCCTCAGGCACCCCTGGCAGCACCTGCTGTGTTGGCCAGTCCAGCCATTTCGGGTAGGTGAGCAGCGTCGGAAATTCTTCGTACTTGAGCATGACGAACTCCATCAGTAGTCGAACTCGCAGGACCACTCCTGCGCGTGCCATGCGTGGTCACAGTGCTCCAGCCCGCTGAACTTCATTTTGCCCGCGCATGCGTAGATCAGCCGGGGCTCGAAAAGCTGGTTGTTTCGGGCGTCGCCAAGGATGCGCAGCACGGGAATGGTCCTGCGTTCCCCCGGCACTTCGTAGTGCTTGAGGTCCAGCTCGCCCTTGACCGTTTGCTGCGGGCCACGATGGTAGCTACGCGCGCCGGCTTCCCTGAGGATGGTGACTTTGACTTTCATGACTGTATAAATATACAGTTATCTGGCAGGGCAAGAAAAGTTAGCATCCACTTATGTGCAATCGATATAACACCCCGCGTGAGATCGAAGTTGAGCGCATGTGGCGGGTCGGCCGGCAGGCGCCACTGCCATGGTGGAAGCCGCACGTCACGCCGCTGGCCCTGGGGCCGTACATCAAGCCCGGCGGCGTGCTGGAAGGTGGGCAGTGGGGCATGATTCCGCGCAGCTCGAAGACGCGGCGGCCCATGACGGTCGACGGCAAGCC
>NZ_JTKZ01000449.1:0-4797 GCF_000799035.1 Delftia sp. ZNC0008 | reverse complement strand
CCGCTACCGCAGCCGCCGCACGCGCACCGGCCAGCGCGGCGCGGTGCCCGACTGGGCTGCCAGCCTGCGCGCGGCATCGCACCACGGCGGCGAAATGCTGCAGCTGCTGCGGCGCGAACGGCGGCGCCTGCCGCTGCCCTGGCTGGCCCTGGTCGATGTCTCGGGCTCCATGGAGCGCTATGCGCGGCTGCTGCTGGCCTTCCTGCACGCGGCCACCGGCACGCAGCGCCATGCGGGCCTGCGCCGCCAGGTCTTCAGCTTCGGCACCGAGCTGCGCGACCTGGGCCCGGCCTTTGCCCAGGCCGATACAGACGCCATGCTCGAGCGCGCCAACGCCGCCATTGCCGACTTTGGCGGCGGCACGCGCCTGGGCAGCAGCCTGGGCGAACTGCGCCGCCTGCATGCGCGCCACCAGGTTTCAGGCCTGGTGGGCCGGCGCACCCTGGTGCTCATCATCAGCGACGGCCTGGACACCGGCGATGCCGCCGAGCTGGACCGCGAACTGGCCTGGCTGCGCCGCCACAGCGCGCGGCTGCTGTGGCTCAACCCGCTGCTGCGCTTTGACGGGTATGCCCCACTGGCCCAGGGGGCGGCCGTGCTGCATCGTCATGCCCATGCCATGCTTGCGGTACACAACCTGGAATCGCTGCAGCAACTGGCCGTTCACCTGGCGCGGCTGCTGGCGGCGCCAGGCCGCTGAGCCGCTTGCGGCCACCCCCATCGCAGAAAGGAATTGCCATGGAAATGCAAGCCAGCCGTTCCCTCGCCGTCAGCCAGCAGCAGGCCTGGGAGGCGCTCAACGATCCCGAAACGCTCAAGGCCTGCCTGGCCGGCTGCGACCGCTTCGAACCCCAGGGCGATGACCAGTACGCCGTGGGCATGGCGGTCAAGGTGGGGCCGGTATCGGCCAAGTTCAGCGGCAAGGTCACGCTGTCCGACATCACGCCGCCCGAGCGCTACCGCATCGCCTTTGAAGGCCAGGGCGGCGTGGCCGGCTTCGGCAAGGGCGAGGCCGACGTCACCCTCACCCCCGAGACCGACGACGCCGCAGGCCAGCCGCGCTGCCTGCTCAGCTACAGCGTGCAGGCCCAGGTCGGCGGCAAGATCGCCCAGCTGGGCCAGCGGCTGATCGACGGCGCCGCCCGCAACATGGCCGACGACTTCTTCGCGCGCTTCGACACGCTGATGCAGCAGCGCCACCCGCGCGCGCCCGCAGCGCCTGCCGATGCAGGCGACACCGCCGACCTGTCCCACCTGCCTGCCGGCCTGGCCGATGAAACCGGCCACATCGAGCCCACCGTGGACGCCCAGGCCTGGGAGCACGACGCCGCAGCCGGCGTGGCCACGCCGCTGGATGCCGCACCGGCCACCGAGGCCGAGGAACGCTCGCGCCGCGCCATCCCGCTGTGGTGCTGGGGGCTGGCCATCGTCGTCGTCCTGGGCGCCGGCTGGCTGCTTTCGCGGTACTAGGGCGCTCCCCCTGAGCGGCTGCGCCGCTTCCCCCTCTCTCTCGCTTCGCGGGAGGGGGACGACGCCCTCGGCTGGGCGCCCCCGCCGCGAGGCGGCTCTTGCTCGGCGTCTCTGGCCTCAGATTTGTTGTGGCTTCTATGCTTCGCCCTGCGCTACCAAGCCCTTTTTACATGCTGCTGCACCCTTCTTGATGCAGAGAGACAATAGCCGCCGAAAAACGCCAGGCGCCCAGCTGCACAGGCAAGCCAGGTGCCGGCGTGGAGATTTGCAATGGAAAACCTGGATGTTCATGTTCTGCGCCACCTCGCGCAATGGCGCGCTCAGGGCGAGCGCGCGCTGCTGGCCACGGTGGTGCGTACCTGGGGCTCGTCGCCCCGGCCCATCGGCTCCATCATGGCGCTCGGGGCCTCGGGCGCCGTGGTCGGCTCCGTGTCCGGCGGCTGCATCGAGGACGACCTGATCGCCCGCTACAGCCACGCCTCGGACGCCGACGCCCTGCGCGACGGCGCGCCCCGGCTGCTGCGCTACGGCGTCAGCGCCGAGGAGGCCCACCGCTTCGGCCTGCCCTGCGGCGGCACGCTGGAGCTGCTGCTCGAATTCAATCCCGACGCTGCTGCGCTGCAGCAACTCGTCCAATGGCTGGACGAAGGCCGCATGGTGCGGCGCACCGTGGACAAGGCCACCGGCCAGGTCGCCCAGCAGGTCAGCGATGCGCCCGAGCCGCTGGTGCATGACGGGCAGCAGGTCGCCAACAGCTTCGGCCCCGAGTACCGCATGCTGCTCATCGGCGCAGGCCAGCTGTCCGAATACCTGGCCACCATGGCGCTGTTCAACGGCTTTGCGGTCACCGTCTGCGACCCGCGCGAGGAATACAGCCGCCACTGGAGCGTGGCCGGCGTGCAGCTGTCGCGCGAGATGCCCGACGACCTTGTGCGCACCATGCGCGCCGATGCGCGCACCTGCATCATCGGCCTCACGCACGACCCCAAGCTCGACGACCTGGCCCTCATGGAAGCCCTGGAATCCCCGGCCTTCTACGTCGGCGCCATCGGCTCGCGCCGCAACACCGCGCTGCGCCTGCAGCGCCTGAGCGAGCACTTCGGCCTGGGCGACGCGCAACTGGCGCGCCTGCGTGGCCCCATCGGCCTGTACATAGGCAGCAAGACGCCTCCCGAAATCGCCGTCAGCATCATGGCCGAGGTCCTGGCCGCCAAGAACGGCGTGGCCCTGCCGCGCGGCATGACCGTGGAAGAAGGCAAGCTCGCCGCAGCCCAGCCCCCGCAGCCGCTGGAGGATGACGGGCCCGAGGGCATCACGCCCCTGGTGTGCGGGGTGGGTTAGACGGGGCGCCGCAGGCGGGTGGCATGGGGCTGCAGTGACGGGAGTTGAGGCGCTATATTGATCGATCTTCTTTCATAGAGGGAGGCGATCATGTGTTTGGCTGGGAATGAGGCCGGCTTGCCCGGCACGATTGTCGGCAATCCTGTGGCGAAATGGTTCGGAGGCGCGGCGTGAGCGGCGCTCGTCCGCTGGCTGCCGGCCTGGCCGCCAGCCTCTCCGTGGCAACAGGCTATCTGCCGATTGCTTTTTCCTTTGGCGTGGCGGCCGTTCAGGCGGGTCTTGCTCCATCCATTGCGGTGCTGGCTTCCGTGCTGGTCTATGCCGGAGCCAGCCAGTTCCTGCTGATTTCGTTGCTGGCTTCGGGAGCCGGGCTGTGGACCGCTTTGCCCACGGTGCTGTTGATGAATGCGCGGCATGTGCTGTATGGCCCGGCCCTGCAGGTGGTGCTGGGGCCGCGGCAGCGCCTGGCCACGCCCTGGTTGGCCTTTGGCCTGACCGACGAGGTGTTTGCCACCGCCATGAGCAAGATGCAGGGCGTGCCAGAGGCCGAGCGCGAGCACTGGCTTCTGGGCCTGCAACTTGGCGCCTACGCGGCCTGGGTGGGCGGCACGGTGATGGGGGTGACGCTGGTGGGCGAGGTGGATCGGTGGCCGGCAGCCGTCCGCGAGGGGCTGGCCTTTGTTCTGCCGGCATTGTTCTTTGCGCTGCTGCTGGAGGCGGGGGTGCTGCGCTGGTGGCGTGCGGTGCTCACGGCCGCCGTGGTCGCTGCGGTGCTGGTTTGGTTCATTCCGGGCTACCACGCACTGGCGCTGGCGATCCTGTGCGGTGCGCTGGCGCATGCGGCCACGGCCGATAAGGGCTGATCACCATGTCGTACACATTCTGGATCTTGCTATTGTGCGGTGCCGGCACCTTTGGCCTGCGCTGGTTGCCGTTGTGGCAGGCACGCCGCAGAGGGCACTCTTCACGGGCGTCCCCGCAGGTGCAGAGGTGGCTGGCGGGTGTCGGGCCCGCCGCCATCGCTGCCCTGTTCGTGGTGTCAACCTGGGGGCTGTTGGTCAGCGATGTCCGCTGGGGGCGGGTGGCCGTGATCGCCGTGGCTTTGCTGGCCATCTGCCTCGCACGCCTGGTGCAGGGAGGCATTGCCATGCCGACCTTGGCTGGTGCGCTGACCTACGGCCTGCTGGCCCATTTCAAGCCCTGGTGATGTCAGTGCGGCTGGGCATGGAAGGCCTTGTTGGCAATCTTCCAGCCCGCTTCCGTCTTGAGCAGCACGAAGTAGTCGATGAAGGTGATGGCGCCGTGCACCAGGGTGATCTTGGCGCTGGCCGCCGTACCGCCGATGTCGATGGCGTCGATGCTGCGGCGGCGCGTGGCCTCGTCGGCGGCGGGCTGGCCCTTGAAGCGGGCGCAGTAGGTGTCGATGTCCCAGGAGGTCAGCGGGCCTTCGCGCACGCTTTCGATGCGGGCGGTGGGCAAGAAGGCGGCGCGCATGTGGGCGCTGTTGTCCTCGGCATGGCCGCGCATGTACAGCTCCAGCGGCACGCGCACGGCGGCTTCTTCGGGGTGGTCGGTCAGGCGTGGGTTGGCAGTCGTCATGGTGTTCTCCTGGGACGGATGGATGGCGGCCTGCGCCTGCAGGCCGGCGGCCGCGCATGGTAGCCACAAGCGCGGGGTGCAGTCCAACGGGGTGCCAGGCGCGACCTGCGCCGGGTTGGAGTGCAATGCCTTGTTTTCAATGGACTTTCGGGCTGATGCGCCCTGCATTGGCCGTGCCTGGGTCAACAGTGTTGTGAGCGCCGTGCCCTGTCTGAGGCCCTGCCGACGGGTGGCCGACCTGTTTCCGAAAACGCTCTGGCCAGGGCGGGTAAAGCCGGGGTAAAGCGGGGGTAATGCCTGCGTAAAACGGCGATCTGCCTCGTTTTGGAGAGCATGGGACTGGCTACCATAGCCGCATCCGCCGCCGTGCCCTGTTCCGGGACGCGG
>NZ_JTKZ01000114.1:0-2117 GCF_000799035.1 Delftia sp. ZNC0008 | reverse complement strand
CCGCGTTGCTCCAGCAGCACGGGCACCAGGCGCCCCGCGCGGATGTGCGCGGCCGCGCAGATGTTGGACAGCTGGCCCAGCACCTGGCCGGCCAGCACGGCATGCAGCTCCAGCTCGGCATCGTTGGTGGACAGGGCCGGCTGCAGGTAGCGGTGCGTGAGCTCGCCATCGACCGGCAGGTACCAGGGCATCACCGTGTCCGTGGCCGCATGGCGGAACATGCTGCAGCGGTGCGCGGCCAGCTCGTCCAGCGACCGGGGCACGCCATGGCGCTGCAGGTACTGCGGCGCCGCGCAGACGATGAGCTGCACGGGAAACAGCCGCCGCCCGATCACGCTTTCATCGGGCGAGGCGCCGATGCGAAACCCCGCATCGACCCGGTCCAGCACCCAGTTGCCTATGCCGTCGTCCAGCCGCACATCGGGGACGATGCCCGGGTGCAGGCGGCAGAACTCATCGAGCAGCGGCATCAGCACGGGCGCGAAGCAGGACTTGGGGCCCACGATGCGCAACGGCCCCGCAATGCCCTCGCGGCTGTCGCGTGCCAGGTTCAGTGCGCGGTCCAGCGCGGCCAGCGCCGGCTGGGTGTCCTGCAGGAAACGCTGGCCCTCCTCGGTCAGCGCCAGGCTGCGCGTGGTCCGGTGCAGCAGGCGCACGCCCAGGTGCTGCTCCAGATGGGCCACCGCCTGGCTGGCGGCCTGGGGGCTCACGCCCTGGGACAGCGCCGCCTGGCGCAGGCTGCCCAGCTCGACCGCCTTGGCAAAGGTGGCGATGGCGCGCAGTTCATTGATGGGCATGGTGCGGAAATCCGGTATTCGTGGGCTGACAGTGCCGCAGTATCCCGCCTTTGCGCATGCCCTGCCCGCGGCTTGCGGGGCAAGCTAGCGCCCCTGGCGCGCCAGCCATACGCCGGCTGCCGTCAAGGCCATGCCCGCCAGCGCCAGGCCGCCCAGCGTCTCGCCGAACATGGCCCAGGCGATCAGGGCCGTGGCCGGCGGCGTCAGGTAGAACAGGCTGGCCACGTGCACGGCGCCGCCGCGGCGTATCAGCAGGTTGAGCAGGCTGACCGCGCCCACGGACAGCACCAGCACCAGCCAGCCCAGCGCAAACAGGAACTCGCCGCTCCAGCGCACCTGCATGGTTTCCGTGGCCAGGGCCAGCGCCCCCGTCGCCACCAGGCAGGGCAGGTACTGGATGACCGAGCCCGTGCGCAGATCAAACGAGGGACAGAACCGCTTCTGGTACAGCGTGCCGGCCGTGATGCCGGCCAGCGCCACCACGGCCGGCACCAGCATGGCCAGCAGGGCATGGACCGGCACCGAGGCGATCTTGCCCGCCACCACCAGGGCCACGCCCGTGAAGCCCAGCGCCAGCCCGGCCCACTGCCGGGGCCGCACGGACTCGCCCAGCAAGGTGCCGGCCACCAGGGCCGTGATCAGCGGCTGCAGCCCCACCACCAGGGCCGTCACGCCCGAAGGCAGGCCGTGGGCGATGGCCGTGAACACGCCGGCCAGGTACACGCCATGCACGAACAGCCCTGACACGCCAATGTGCAGCCACTGCCGTGCCGACCGCGGCCAGGGCGCGCACAGCACCAGGGCTACCGCCGCCATCAGCACCAGGACGATGGCATAGCGCAGCGTCAGAAAGGTCAGCGGCTCCACATAGGGCAGGCCGAACTTGGCGCCGATGAAGCCCGTGCTCCACAGCAGCACGAACAGCCAGGGAAGCAAGGCGGCCGCCAAGGCGGGCGGCGAGGTTTTTTGGGTCATGGAGCGGATGCGCAAGACGATAGGGGCGGCGCCAGTGTGTCATGCCCCGTGCGCCAGGGGCTGCGCGTGGCAAACCACCGCACCAGGCAGTCGCGCAGCGCCGTCATGGCCGCGCTGCTGAACGCCGCCGAGGGCCGCACGAAGTAGATGCCCGAGGCGCCATCCAGGCGCCATTGCGGCAGCACCCGCACCAGCCGGCCTGCGGCCATGTGCTCGCTCATCAGCCAGTCGCCGCCGGCCAGAATGCCCACGCCCATGACGGCGGCCGTGAGCAGGGCCTCGCTGTCATTGCTGACCATGGGGCCGCGCACCAGCACGGTGTGCCGGGCCTGGCCTTGCGGTACA
>NZ_JTKZ01000225.1:0-5197 GCF_000799035.1 Delftia sp. ZNC0008 | reverse complement strand
CCGCGTCAGGCCCAGCAATGGAAGGTGGGCGTGCTGGTGGACGAGGCCCACAACCTGCTCGAGCGCGCGCGCCGCATGTACACGGCCGAGCTGTCGCAGTTCGCCCTGGCGGCCGCCCGCAAGTCGGCCACCGGTGCCGTGCGCAAGGCGCTGGACCGGCTCAGCCGCAGCTGGAGCGCGCTGAACAGGGAACAGACCGCCAGCTACCAGGCCCATGAGGAAGTGCCCGCAGGCCTGCTGGGCGCCGTGCAGCGCGCCGTGGCCGCCATCGCCGACGCCAATGCCGACAGCCCCATGCTGCCCGGCGACCCCGTGCTGGACTTCTACTGGGAGGCGCTGCAGTTCATGGCGCTGGCCGAGCAGTTCGGCGGCCATGCGCTGTTCGATGTCCACCTGCTGCCCGGGCGCCCAGGCCCCCGTCGCGCGCCGGCCTCCACGCTGTGCATACGCTGCGTGGTGCCCGCGCCCCACCTGGCGGCACGCCATGCGGCGGCCCATGCCTCGGTGCTGTTCTCGGGCACGCTGAGCCCGCCGCACTTCTACCGCGACATCCTGGGCCTGCCCGAAGGCACGCACTGGCTGGAGGCCGACTCGCCCTTCCAGGCCGACCAGCTCGATGTGCAGGTGGCCGGCCACATCTCCACGCGCTACCGCGACCGCGACCGTTCGCTGCGGCCCATCGCCGACCTCGTGGCCGCGCAGTACGCGCGCCGGCCCGGCAACTACCTGTGCTTTTTCAGCAGCTTCGACTACCTGCAGCGCGTGGCCGAATGCCTGCAGCGCGCCCATCCCGATCTGCCCGTCTGGCTGCAGACCCCGTCCATGGACGAGGAAGGCCGCGCGGCCTTCCTGGCGCGCTTCACCGAGGCCGGGCAGGGCGTGGGCTTTGCCGTGCTGGGCGGGGCGTTCTCCGAGGGCGTGGATCTGCCCGGCGAGCGCCTCATCGGCGCCTTCGTGGCCACGCTGGGCCTGCCCCAGGTCAATCCCGTGAACGAAGAGATGAAGCGCGCCATGGACCGCCAGTTCGGCGCGGACAAGGGCTATGACTACAGCTATCTCTACCCGGGGCTGCGCAAGGTGGTCCAGGCCGCAGGCCGCGTCATCCGCAGCGAGCGCGACCGCGGCGTGGTCTTTCTCATCGACGACCGCTATCGGCGCGGCGAGGTGCAGGCGCTGCTGCCGCGCTGGTGGCGGGTGGAGGGCATGCGATGATCCGGGGCCGCACCAGTCCGAGACTGCCATCCCATCCCATCCAGTCCCCCATCCCGTCCCCATCCAGGAGCCTTCCGAATGCCCCGCATGCGCTGCGCCATCCTTGCATTGACCCTGGGCCTGCTGGCCGGTGGCCCGGCTGCGGCAGGCGTGGTGCAGCCTGTGCCTGACAGGCAGGCCAGCGAGAACAAGATGCCGGCCTATCCCAAGGAAGCCAGGCGGCTGGAGCAGGAAGGCAAGGTGGTGCTGCGGGTTCTGGTGGGCGCCAGCGGAAAGGCACTGGCCGTGGATGTGGCAGACAGCAGCGGCTATCCTCTGCTCGACCAGGAGGCGCTGGACGCCGTGCGGACGTGGCGCTTTGTCCCCGGCACGCGCGACGGCGTGCCGGACAGCATGTGGACGCGCGTGCCCGTCACCTTCCTGCTGAAATAGCGGCATGCCGGTGGTGGCAGGTTTGTACCCGGTGCGTGCCCTGCGCAGCGACACAAGGAGCATTCCATGAAGATCGTCATCACCAGCGTGCTCGTCGACGACCAGGACAAGGCCCTGGGCTTCTACCGCGACGTGCTCGGCTTCGTTCTCAAGCACGACATTCCCATGGGCGGCGATGCGCGCTGGCTCACCCTGACATCGCCCGGCGATGCCGATGGCGTGGAGCTGCTGCTGGAGCCCGACATGCACCCGGCCGCCAGGCCGTTCAAGACCGCCTTGCATGCCGACGGCGTGCCGGCCACCTTCTTCGGCGTGGACGACGTGCAGGCCGAGTACGAGCGCCTGAGCGCGGCCGGCGTGCGCTTCACCAGGCCGCCTACGCATCTGGGGCCGGTCACGATTGCGGTGTTCGACGACACCTGCGGCAATCTCATACAGATCAACCAGCGGCATTGAGCGGGGCCTGCGGCCCTTTCGCGCTCAGTCCCTGGCGGTGGGCTTGTCGTGCCGGGGCGGATCGATGCGCTCGATGTTGCCCAGCAGCAGGGCGCGCCCCGCAAAGGTGCCGCCGGCGGTCTCCAGCGCAAAGCGCTCGGTGTCGCGGCCGCGCACTTCGGACTCCAGCGTCCGGGCCTCGTCCTCGGTGGCGCCCAGGGCCAGCACGGCGTGGCGGCCCATGAGCAGGGCGGACTCGAAGCTCTCGCGCACGACATGGTCGGCGTCCTTCTGGATGAGCTCCAGCGCGTGCTCGCGGTCATAGGCGCGCACGATGAGGCGGGCGTGCGGGCATTCGTGGCGCACGTTCTCCACGATGCGCGTGGCGGCAGCCTTGCTGTCCACGCAGACCAGGATGGCGCTGGCATGGCTGGCGCCGGCCGCATGCAGGATGTCGGCGCGCGCGCCGTCGCCGAAGTAGACCTTGAAGCCGTAGGGCTCGGCGTTGCGGATCACGTCGGGGTCGTTGTCGATGATGGACAGCTTGGCGCCACGGGCCAGCGGCCCCTGGCTGGCGATCTGGCCCACGCGGCCGAAGCCGATGACCAGCACGTTGCCGCGCAGGTCCTGCGGCGCCTCCACGCCGTCCAGCGACACGGCCTGGGCGCCGGCCAGGCGCTTGTGCAGCAGCACCACCAGCGGCGTGATGGCCATGGACAGCACGACGATGGCCGTCATGTTGGCATGCACCTCGGGGCTGAGCACCTTGAGCTTGAGCGCCTCGGCAAACAGCACGAAGGCGAACTCCCCGCCCTGGGCCATGAGGATGGCGCGGTCCAGCGCATCGGCATGGCTGCTGCGTGCCACGCGGGCCACGGCGTAGATGCACAGCGCCTTGCCCAGCATCAGCGCCACCACGCCCATGCCCACGATGCGCCAGTTCAGCGCCACCACCTCCAGGTTCAGCGCCATGCCCACGCCCAGGAAGAACAGGCCCAGCAGCAGGCCGCGGAAGGGCTCCACATCGGCCTCCAGCTGGTGGCGGAACGAGGATTCGGACAGCAGCACGCCCGCCACGAAGGCGCCCATGGCCATGGACAGGCCGCCCATCTCCATCAGCAGGGCGGCGCCCAGCACCACCAGCAGCGCGGCGGCCGTCATCACCTCGCGCGCCTTGGCCTTGGCCAGGATGCGGAACAGCGGGTTCAGCAGCCACAGGCCCGCGCCCACCAGCGCGCCCAGCGACAGCAGGGCCACGCCCGCGCGTTGCCACAGGGGCGAGGTGGCCACGGGCGCCGCATCGGCCGGCGCCAGAAAGGCCACGGCGGCCAGCAGCGGCACGATGAGCAGGTCCTCGAACAGCAGGATGGAGACGATGCGCTGGCCGCGCGGCGCCAGGATGTCGCCACGCTCGGCCAGCACCTGCATGACGATGGCCGTGGAGGTCAGCACAAAGCCCGCGCCGCTGACGAAGGCCACCTGCCACGGAAAGCCGAAGGCCATGCCCACGCCCGTGAGCAGCAGCGCGCACACCACCACCTGCAGGCTGCCCAGCCCGAAGATCTGGCCGCGCAGGTCCCACAGGTGCGAAGGCTTCATCTCCAGCCCGATGACGAAGAGGAACATCACCACGCCCAGCTCGGCCACGTGCAGGATGGTCTGCGCGTCCGTCACCAGCCCCAGCCCGTAGGGGCCTATGGCCAGCCCGGCCGCCAGGTAGCCGAGCACGGCGCCCAGGCCCAGCCGCTTGAACAGCGGCACGGCCACCACGGCGGCCCCCAGCAGCGTGACGATTCCTACGAGCTGGCTTGCATTGCCTTCAGCGGCCATGTTGTGTTTCCTTTGTGCGTGCGTGCGTGCGGCAAGGCGGATTTCCATCCGCGAATTTGCGCGCAGGATAGCAAAGCCCGGTCCTGTGTAGAATCGCGCCCCCTCTGCGCTTACCTCACCGCCCAGCGCCATGCCCCAGATCCTCGTCCACGACCTCCGCAAGACCTACCGCATCCATGAGCGCGACCCCGGCGTGATGGGCGCGCTGCGCGCGCTGGTGCGTCCGCGCCACCGCACGGTGCAGGCGCTGCAGGGTGTGTCGTTTGCGCTGGAGCGTGGCGAGCTGCTGGGCTTCATCGGCCCCAACGGCGCGGGCAAGTCCACCACCATCAAGATCCTGTCGGGCATCCTGCGGCCCGATGGCGGGCGCGTGGAGGTGGACGGGCGCGACCCCTTGGCCGACCGCCAGCGCCATGTGGGCCGCATCGGCGTGGTCTTCGGACAGCGCTCGCAGCTGTGGTGGGACCTGCCCGTGGGCGACGGCTTCAACCTGCTGCGCGACCTGTACCGCGTCGATCCCGCACGCTACGGTCGCACGCGCGACGAGCTGGTGACGCTGCTGAACCTGGAGCGCGTGCTGGACCAGCCCGTGCGCCAGCTGTCCCTGGGCCAGCGCATGCGCGCCGAGATCGCCGCGGCCCTGCTGCACGAGCCCGAGATCCTGTTCCTGGACGAGCCCACCATCGGCCTGGACGCACCCTCCAAGCTGGCCGTGCGCGAGTTCGTGCTGCGCGCCAACCGCGAGCGCGGCACCACGGTGCTGCTGACCACGCATGACATGCACGACATCGAGGCGCTGGCGCGGCGCGTGATCGTCATCGGCCATGGCCGCGTGCTGGCCGACTGCGCGGTCGATGCGCTGCGCGCCCAGGTGGTGGCAGCGCAGGGCGAGGGGCGTGGAGGTGGTGATGGCGAAGGCAATGGAGAAGACATGGCCATCGAGGCCGTGATCGCCCGCTTCTACGCCATGCACGGAGCGGCCGAAGGCTGAGCCTGCATGACGCTGCGTGAACTCCTGCGCCCCTATGTGGCGGCCTTTGCATCGCGGTTCCTGGTGATGCTGCAGTACCGCACGGCCGCCTACGCGGGCTTTGCCACGCAGTGCTGGTGGGGCGCCATCAAGACCATGGTGCTGGCGGCGTTCTACGGCAGTGCCTCGGCATCGGCCGGCGCGCCCATCTCGCTGGAGCACGCCATCACCTACACCTGGCTGGCCCAGGGCCTGTTCGCGCTGCTGCCCTGGAGCGGCGACCCCGACGTGGCCCTGGCCGTGCGCACGGGCACGCGG